>NZ_JAJEPR010000030.1:0-38239 GCF_020686945.1 Fusicatenibacter faecihominis
ATAAATCACTATTTTGTTAGCTGAAATATTGAATTTTTAAGGTACGAATCCCATTTTAGGTATGGGAAGTCTTAGTAAATTTATTTGTACAGTAGCCGGTTTGATGGAAGAAGGAGAAAATCAAGAGGTTAAGGAGATTATGGAACATTTAGGTGTCCGGATTCAGAGCCTTCAAAAAGGTGTGTATTGCGAACACCCGATCTTGAACAGCATCCTGTGCGAAAGGAAATTCCTTGCGGAATCTAAGAATATTTCCTATAAGATTACCCTGGGTAATGATCTCAGGCTGGACTTTCTGGAAGAACTGGATATGATCTCAATCGTAGGTAATCTTTTGGATAACGCACTGGAAGCGGCAGAAAAGACAAAAGATGGCCGATATGTGGAATGCAGGATGTATATGGGAAATGAGGAACATTTCCTTGTTATGGAATTTTGCAACGGGTATGTTGTTCCACTGTTAAAGGACAAGGACCGGTACATAAGCACCAAAAGAGATGCAGACAGTCACGGGATCGGACTGCATACGGTTGGAAAACTGGTTAAAAAGTATGCTGGAATTATGAGAGTGGAGGTCGGAGAACAGGAGTTCTCTGTTAAGCTGATCTTTACAATAAAATAAAGATGTGCAAAAATCGCCCAAAAAGTTACCGTTTTTGCCACGGTAATTGAAAAAAGGGCGATTTTTGTGTAAACTATCGGAAAAAAATGGAGGCATGTAACTATGAAAAAAACAATCAGAAAAAGCTTGGGTATCAAAGTACTTGGAGTTGTAAACTGTCTTGCACTCTGCCTGACGGCATATACGGCAAATCTGGCGTGCAACTGGCTGTACTATCAGGAAGAAGAGCCGGAAGAAGTTAAGAAAATGAGGAAATTCTAGTGTGGAAAAAAACTACCGGCTGGCTTTTTGAAGTGCAAAACAGGAACGGGATTCTTGAAGAGAAAGACCGCAGGCTGTATGAATATGCTTACGGCGTACTGCTGGGCAGGGTGGCAATATACCTTATCATTGTCATACTTGGCATTGTAACGGGGAATTGGCTGGAGATGCTAGTCTTTTTATTGCCCTTTACTGTTCTAAGGCAGTATGCCGGAGGGATTCATTTAGAAAAAGCAGGGAGCTGCATGGTTGTTTCCAGTATCCTTGTCCTTCTGTGCGGTCAGTATCTGGCGTCTGGTTCGGCTGTGATGTGGCAAATACGGATCATATGGCTTGCTGCAGTTGGAGTCATATTTGTTATGGCACCGGTGGATGCCAGCAGTAAGAAACTGGATGAGAAAGAAAAGAAAGTTTATGGTATGCGCGCGAGGGCAATTTTAATTATTGAATGCGCGATAGCAGGTGTTTTTTCTGTAACCGGATATTTCCTGGTCGTAAACGGGATTATGGTAGCGCATATTGTTTTGGCGTCCGGTTTAATATTGGGATGGATCAATAATTTTTTTTGACAAAGAGTTAGAGTTAACTAATCCTGGATAGGAATAAGAAATGCTTGGGAAAAGCATATCACAAAATGATAATAAACAGAATAAAAAAGAACATGATGCAAGAGGAACATAAAAGTGAATTTGAAGTTGATAAAAAATACAGAAAATATTAACAAAGAGAAAATAACTTTGTTTTGTCTGCCGTTTGCGGGGGGCGGCGCTTCTGCTTATAACCAGTGGGCGAAAAAGATGCAGGGAAAAGTAACGGTATGTCTGGTTCAGCTTCCGGGAAGGGAAGAACGGATCATGGAGAAGCCGTATATAGATATGCCGGTTATGTTAGATGATCTGGAAGAGGCAGTAAGAGAGGTTGTGGATGGACCGTATGCCTTATGGGGGCACAGTATGGGCGGTAAGATTGCCTATGAGCTGGAAAAGAGATTGGAAGCGGTCGGATATACAGCGAGCTGTCTGTTTATTTCCGGTAGCCGGATTCCCAGTATTCCGGAGCCGAAGCCGATCTATCATCTTCCGGATGAAGAGTTTAAGAGGGAACTGGGAAGATTTGAGGGGACGCCAAAAGAGATACTGGAGAATCAGGAATTATTGGATTTCTTTCTGCCTATGCTACGGGCAGATTTTACCATGGATGAAACATATTATGACAAGACGGGAATAGTACTGCATGCGCCTATCGCTGCATTTGGCGGAGAAAAGGATGGCGAAGCGGATGAGAGCGCAATCTGCGAATGGGGAAAGTATACGGATAATGATTTTAGCTACCGGATATTTCCGGGAGGACATTTTTATTTACGGGATTACGAAGACGAAGTAATAAGTGAAGTTATAAGGCGCCTGCCGGGAATAAAAGATGGAGATTAAACGGTATGGAGCGAAGGAATTTCTGGCGGCAGGCAAACTTTGTATCCGTGAAAATGAGATACATATATGGTGCATCTGCTGGCCGGAAATGACAGATTTCTGGGTGAACCATGAATATATCCTGAGTGGGCAGGAATCGGAGCAGGTCGGAAGATTCCGCTTTTCGGAAGACAGGATGCGTTATATAGCCGGGAAGGTTGTCGTGCGGCTTCTCTTGAAAAGATATTTAGATGTGGAAACGATTGATTTTTCTGTCAGTGAACGGGGCAAGCCTTATCATAAAAAGATTGCAGGAAAGCAGACCGTAGATTTTAATATTTCGCATTCGGGAGAATTCATATTGGCGGGATTCGCTGTTGGAATGGACATCGGAGTGGATGTGCAGGAAATGGCGGGATGTCCGGATTACTGGGAGATAGCCGGGAATTTTTATACGGAAGAAGAAGCGGAAGATGTAATAAAGGAAGGATCGGCTTTGTTTTTCCAGTACTGGGCGGCCAAAGAAGCGTATGTAAAAGCGCTCGGTATTGGATTAGGAAGAGGAATGGATTTCTTCTCTGTCAGAAACGGGGAAATTATAGAAAAAGGCAGGAATGATCAGGGCTGGTTCCTGTATCCGGTCAGGATCAAAGGATATGCTGCGTATGTGGCGGTGCATAAGAAAGGAGATAAATCAAATGGGTTATAAGAAAGATATGAGCAAATATGAGTATCTGGAAGGTTGGGAGAGATGTAGTTTTGGAGAACAGCTTGATAAGTGGGCGGAAAAATATGGAGAAAGAACTGCGGTCACGGACAGCGAAGACGAGATCAGTTATATGGAATTAAAGCAAAAAGCAGATTGTCTTGCGGCAGCTTTTCTGCGTAAAGGGATTTTAAAGGGAGACAAAGTGCTTGTACAGCTTCCGAACAGGATTTCTTTTGTGGTCGTGTTTTTTGCGCTTTCCAAGATCGGGGCGGTGCCGATCATGATGCTGCCGGCCCACAGGGAGGCGGAACTGGAAGGAATTATTGAACTGGCAAAGCCGGCCGCTTATATTGTGGCGGAGAAATATCTGGGATTTTCATATGTGCCGATGGCAAATGCGATGAAAAAGAAATATTCATATATCCGGCATATATTTGTAGATAGCGAATCCGGGGATATCAGTGGAATGATTGCGGAAACGTGTGGAGAAAATAGAGCATTTCCGGCTGTGGATGGGTATGAAACGGCGGTTCTTTTGCTGTCCGGCGGGACGACAGGGGTTCCGAAACTGATTCCGCGCACCCATACGGATTATATGTATAATGCCCGTATGTCCGCGAAAAGATGCCGCCTGGATAGCAGCGACGTTTATCTGACGTCTCTTCCGGTAGCCCATAATTTTCCGTTATGCTGCCCGGGGCTTTTAGGTACGCTGGATGTGGGAGGAAAAGTTGTGCTTGCGTCTGCGACCAGCCCGGACGATATTCTTGACGCAATTACAGAGGAAGGCGTTACGATTACCGCATTGGTTCCTGCTATGGTTACTGTGTGCATGGAAATGTTGGAATGGGATGAAGATTATGACATATCCAGCCTGCGAATTTTGCAGGTGGGCGGCGCAATGCTGGAAGATTCCCTTGCAGATAAGATCATTGAAGAATGGCCGTGTAAACTGATGCAGGTATTTGGTACGGCGGAGGGGCTACTGTCCTTTACTAGCCCGGAGGATGAAGGTTCCCTGATTGCAAGATGCCAGGGAACTCCGGTGTCTCCTGCGGATGAAGTGAAGATTGTGGATGAAGAAGATAAGGCCGTACCGGAAGGAGTTTTTGGGGAATTATTATCCAGAGGCCCGTATACGATTGATGGTTATTATATGGCGGAGGAAGCGAATAAAAAGAGCTTTACGCCGGACGGATTTTACCGGACGGGCGATAAAGCTATGTGGACGAAAGACGGAAGGTTACGTTTGGGCGGGAGGATCAAAGAGCAGATTAACCGCGCCGGAGAAAAGATCATGCCTTCAGAGATTGAAGCTTACCTTTGCAGGCATTCGAAAATCAAAGAGGCAGCCGTTGTCGGCGTTCCGGATGAAACCCTTGGAAACCGGATATCTGCATTCCTTGTGACCGATGATGAAGCCGGGATCGATTTACAGGAAATCCACAGGTTCCTGCGGGAAATAGGCGTTGCGGCGTATAAAATGCCGGATCAGATAGAACGGGTAGAGACATGGCCACTGACCAGCGTAGGAAAAATAGATAAGAAAGCATTAGAACGGATGGCACAGGAAAAATAGAAGGAGACAGAATCATGGAATATATAGAGATAAAGGAACAGATCAAACAAAAGCTGCCGGTAGCCAGAGATTTGGGGGATTCCGAAAATCTGCTGGAGCTTGGGCTTTCGTCCCTGACGATCATGCGTCTGGTAAACCAGTGGAGAAAACAGGGGGTTAAGGTTTCATTCGGTTCATTGATGGAAAATCCTACCCTTGAAGGCTGGTGGGCGCTGATCCAGCGCAGCATGAAGAAAAAAGCGGGCAAAAAACGGGCGCAAGAATCTAAGATAACGCCGGAAAAGGATATGAAACAGCCGTTTCCTTTAACAGACGTACAGTATGCATATTGGGTTGGCAGGGATGAAGAACAGGCTCTTGGAGGAATAGACTGTCATGCGTATTTAGAGTTTGATGGGGGAAATATAGATCCGGAGCGTCTGGAAAAAGCATGGAATGTGCTGCAGTATCATCATCCCATGCTGCGTGCCTGCTTTCTGGAAGACGGGACACAGAAAATCCTGGATAAGCCGTATTGCGAAAAAATAAAGGTTCATGATTTTTCACGGATGTCATCTGAGGAAGCAGAGGCAATGGCAGTATCTGTCAGAGAACGTTTATCCCATCGGAAGCTAAAGATCGAGGAAGGCGAAGTGGCAGGAATAGAGCTTACGCTTTTTCCTGAAAATAGGGCACGCATGCACGTGGATATGGCACTTTTGGTTGCCGATGTACAGAGTTTGCAGATCTTATTGAGGGATTTGGCGGCTGCCTATCGCGGAGAAAGCCTTCCGGCAGAATCAAAAGGGTGGAATTTTGCTTCTTATCTGGAACGGCAGAAAGAGGAAGATAAGGAAGAGAGAAACAATGCAGAAGGATACTGGAAAAAACGCTTGGAGCATTTGCCGAAAGGGCCAGGCCTGCCACTGGCAAAACGGCCGCAGGAAGTGACAAAGACTGTATTCAACCGCAGGATTGTAAGGATTGGCAAGGAAGAGTGGGCTCATCTGCAAGTACGGGCAAAGGAATACCAGACAACTCCGGCAATGGTTCTTCTTACTGCATATGCGACGGTTTTGGAACGGTGGAGCAGGAATCATCGTTTCCTTATTAATATTCCATTTTTTAACCGGAAAACAGAGCAGCAGGGATTGGAAGACGTGATAGCAGATTTCACTACACTGTTATTGCTGGAGATTGACTGCGAAGGGAATCCGACGTTTGCAGAATTGCTAGACAGGATCCAGAAGCAACTCCATGAGGATATGAAGTATACGGCATATTCCGGCGTGCAAGTCCAGAGAGATCTTGCACAGATGTATGGAGACGCATCGGCAGTGGCGCCGGTTGTTTTTGCCTGCAATCTGGGAACGCCGTTGGTAAATGATACGTTCCGGAAAGAACTGGGGCAGTTTTCCTATATGATTTCCCAAACGCCGCAGGTGTGGAATGACTTCCAGAGTTATGAAGATGAAAATGGCGTACAGCTTACATGGGACAGCGTGGATAAGTTATTCCCGGAGAATATGATCCCGGATATGCTGGAGTGTTTTGAGAATCTTCTGCATGAATTGGGAAAGAAGGACTGGAATCAGCGATTTGATGTGCTTCCTGAAAAAAGAAAAAGAGAAATTGAAGATACAGCGCGTACAGGAGTGCCGGAGCGTGTGGAATGCCTGCATTGGGCTGTTATGAACCATGCGGAAGTTTGCCCGGAAGATATTGCGCTTATTGATGCGGGAAGCGGAAGATCGGTTTCCTATGGGGAATTAAAAGCACGGGCGACAGCAGTGGCGGCAGGGATTTCAGAAAAGGATATTAAGGGAGTCCCGGTTGCACTTACCCTGCCGCGCGGGATAGAACAGATCGAGGCGGCACTAGGAATTTTGCTTTCCGGAAATTCATACCTTCCGGTCAGCTTAAGCCAGCCTAAAGATCGGAGAGCGTTAATCCATGAGAAGACGGGAGTCCGCTATGTGGTCACGAATCGGGAATTATCCGAAAAACTGGACTGGCCGGAAGGTACGGAAATCCTTGTGATGGAAGGTATGGAAGAGGGACAGGAAAATGTGAGACTGCCAGAGGTGTCGCCGAAGGACAGCGCCTATATCATCATGACGTCAGGCTCTACAGGTGTTCCGAAGGGTGTAGAGATTGCGCATGAAAGCGCATGGAATACGGTTCAGGATATTAATGAAAAGTACCATGTGACAAGTGCAGATCGGGCGCTGGCTGTATCAGCTATGGATTTTGACCTGTCGGTATATGATGTTTTTGGAATTTTAGGCGCAGGAGGAACATTGGTATTGCTTCCAGAGCAGGAGAGAAGGAATGCGGATTACTGGCTGGAACAAGTGTTGAAATATCAGATTACCGTTTGGAATTCAGTGCCGGTGCTTCTGGATATGCTTTTGATACGGGCGGAATCCATGAAACAGAAACTGCCGATCAGGGCGGTTATGCTTTCTGGAGATTGGATTGGGATGGATCTCCCGCAGAGGGTTGCGGCATGGACAGAGGATTGCCAGTTTGTCGCTATGGGAGGAGCTACAGAGGCAAGTATCTGGTCCAATTATCAGAATGTTACCCTGCCGATGCCGAAAAACTGGAAATCTATTCCTTATGGAAAGCCACTCAGATATCAGGCATATCGTGTTGTGGATGAGTATGGAAGGGATTGCCCTTACTGGGCAGAAGGCGAACTCTGGATTGGCGGTTTTGGTGTAGCAAAAGGATATAGGGGAGATTCTGCGCTTACGGGGCAGAAATTTATCACAGATCAGTATGGAAGATGGTATCGGACCGGCGATCTCGGAAGAATCTGGGATGATGAGACAATTGAATTTTTGGGAAGAAAAGACCATCAGGTAAAGATTCGCGGACACAGGATTGAATTGGGAGAAATTGAACATGTGATTCAGGAGTTTCCGGGTGTGGCTCATGCAGTTGTTGATACAGTTAGTGATGGTCATGGCAATAAAACGCTGGCTGCTTATATCGGAGCGCCGATACAGGAAGATTCTAAAGTTACAACGTATTTGTACGGCACAGATATCTTTGGCGGGGGCTGGAAAGAACTGAAGGATGATGTCAGCAATTGGCAGATGCAGCAGGAACGGAAGACAGCATACAAAAATTTCCTTGCCTATGCAGACCAGAGATGTGTACAGCTTATGCTGGAGACACTCATAGAGTTAGGCATTTTTGTATCAGAGAAGGAAGTTCTTTCGCAGAAGGAAATTTTTGAAAAAGGGAGCATTACGGAAACACAGAAGAATACTGTGGCAAGATGGTTGGAAATTTTAAAGAAGGAAGGAATCCTGAGAGAAGAGGACGGCAGACTATCGCGTACCGGGAAGGAAGTGGCTGTACCGGAAAAAGCTGGAGATACGGAAACGTATTTTAATAAACTGAAGCCGTATCTGAAGCATATGGTTACTGGGAATGAAGTTCCGCTGGACGTATTTTACCAGAAAGAGCCGGCTTTGGCTCCGAATATGCTGCTTCGGAGGATTCCGGGCTGCGAGGAAACAGTGGAAAGACTGGTGCAGGGATTAAGGCTTCTGGCAGAAGAACGCAGAAAAGAGCCACTCCAGATTATAGAAATTGGTACAAGGGACACTGCAATTACAAGACAGTTTTTGAATGCACTGGAAGATGTAAGCGTGGCTTATACTTATGCGGATTCTTCAAAATATTTTCTACAGGAAGCAGAGAAAGAACTTGCGGGATATGAGAGAGTCGAGTTTGAGATGCTGAATCTGGAAGAAGGCATGGATAAACAGCAGATGTCCTTGCATAGTTATGACGTTGTGATATCGGTAAATGCTTTACATAGAAATATTGATGCTGCGGATGCGGTAAAGAAAGTAGCGGAATTACTGAAGCCAAACGGAATATTGCTGATGACTGACCTTGTGGTAAGGACATACCTTCAGGAACTTACAGCGGCTTTTTTGGAAAATGGTTTTGCGGATATTCGGGACAAGAGAAAAGAAGCAGGGCTGGTTACCCCGGATTGCCTGCTGTGGAGAGAATGTTTATCAGAGGCAGGATTGGGCGAAGACTGTGCTGTGACAGAGAGATATGGAAGATGTATATGCTGCAGCAGACAGCAGGCGTCTGTCCTGTCCTATCATAATGGAGCACTAAGGGAATATCTGTCAGAAAAACTGCCGGAGTATATGGTTCCACAGAATTATCATTTCATGGAGCAGCTCCCAACATTGTCCAATGGGAAGATTAACAGGAAGCAATTGCGGGAAGATTTTAAAGAAGAAACTGCGGTTATCCGATTTTCAAAGGCAACGACAGAAACAGAAGAAAAGCTTTTAGATATCTGGAAACAATTATTTGGATATGAAAATATCGGAATTGAAGATAATTATTTTAGCCTTGGGGGAGACTCGCTGATTGCCACAAGGTTGATCTCGGAAGTACAGAAAACCTTCGGCTGCAAAATAACGATCAGCACGATTTTTGAAAATCTGACCGTAAAATCTCTGGCAAAAGCTATTGAACAGTCCGAACAGAAAGAAGAAGATACACTGCAGATCAAACCGAATCTGGAGGAAGCATATCATCCGTTCCCATTAACCGATGTGCAGTATGCTTACTGGCTTGGCAGAAGCGGATTGTATGAATTGGGGAATGTTGCAACGCACTGTTATTTTGAACTGGATGCAGACGGCCTTGATACTGAGTGCGCAGAGACGGCATGGAATCTGTTGATACAGAGGCATGGGATGATGCGTGTTATTATCCAGCCGGATGGTATGCAGCGCATACTGGAGAATACTCCCCAGTATCATATTGACGTGACGGATATCCGACAATTGGAAGTGACAGAAAAAGAAAAGGCATTGGATGAAAAACGGGCAGAGATGTCTCATCAGGTAATTCAGACAGATGAATGGCCTCTGTTTGATGTGCGAATCACTAAAATAGAGGACCAGAAGCATAGAATCCATATCAGTTTTGACAATATTATCTTTGATGGCTGGAGTATGTTCCATCTCTTAAATGAGTGGGCAGAAGTATATCGAAATGGAAAAGCGGAAATGCCGATTACTTTGTCTTTCCGGGATTACGTGCTGGGACTGGAGCAGATAAAGTCTACCTCTGCTTATGAGAAAGATAAAAAATATTGGGAAGACCGGGTGGAGACTTTTGCGGACGCACCGGATCTGCCGCTTGCAAAGAACGAAAGCCAGATTACAGAGCAGCGTTTCTGTCGCCGGAGCGCAAAACTGTCACAGAAAGAATGGCAGTCTGTAAAAGACGCGGCGGGAAGACTGGAGGTAACGCCTTCTGTTCTTTTGATGAGTGCTTATGCGGAGACTCTCCGCTTGTGGAGCAGTAATAAGGATTTTACACTTAATCTGACGCAGTTTGACCGGAAACAATTGCATCCGGAAGTGAACAATTTGGTTGGAGATTTTACAACACTGACATTGCTGGAGATAAAGAATGCAGGGAATAATTTTGCGGAAAGAACAAAGGCAATTCAGAAGCAGCTTACAGAAGATCTGGAGCATACAGCTTATGGCGCGGTTGAACTGGAGCGCGAATTAAAGAAAAAGACTGGAAATATGCGGGGCGCTATTATGCCGGTAGTGTTTACCAGTGGCCTTGGCGTGGAGCAGTGGAATGAAGGAAAGTGGCTTGGAAAACTGAACTATAACATTTCACAGACGCCGCAGGTGTGGCTGGATCATCAGGTGGTTGAAATGGATGGCTGTTTATGCCTGTTTTGGGATTCCGTGGACGAATTATTTTATCCGGGAATGCTGGATGAGATGTTCCGGGCATATACCGGCCTGCTTCATACGCTAGCAATTCATCCGGAGATCATGCAGGAAAAAACGGCAAGTCTGGTAACAGCGGAAATTTCAGAAAAACGGCGTCAGGCGAATGAAACGGCGGCTGAATTTGAAGAGAAAACGTTGGATGGATTATTCTTGGAGGCGGCAGACAAATTTCCGGATAAGGAGGCGCTGGTAACGTGCAGCAGGCGGATGACTTATCGGGAGATAAAAGAAGAGGCGTTTTACATTTCCGGGCAGTTGAAGAGCATGGGAATAAAAAAAGAAGAGACGGTAGCTGTATTTATGGAAAAAGGGTGGGAGCAGGTAGTTGCTGTTTATGGAATCCTGTTTGCCGGAGCCGCATATCTTCCGATAGATATCCATAATCCGAGAGAACGAGTTGAAAAGATTCTCCGTGACAGTGGAACAAGAATCATTCTTGTGCAGAATCAGGCGTATGATCAGGATACCGAATGGCTGCACGAGTGGGATTGTATTTCTGTGTCTGGATTAAAAACCGATTCTGAATACAAAGCACAGGAGAATAAGGCGGGAGACCTTGCGTATGTAATCTATACGTCGGGAACAACCGGGATGCCGAAAGGAGTAATGATTACTCACCATAATGCAGTGAATACAATACTGGATATCAATGCACGCTATCAGATTACAGAACAGGATACGGCGTTTGGAATCTCCAATCTTCATTTTGACCTGTCTGTTTATGATGTTTTTGGCGTTTTAGGCGCAGGTGGGAAATTGGTTCTTCCGGATCCGGAATATGGAAAAGATCCAGCGCATTGGATTCACTGGTTGAATCATGAGAATATTACCGTATGGAACAGCGTGCCAGCTTTTGTAGAAATGCTGGCAGAATATGAGGAATATCAAAGGCAGGTAACTTCACAATCGTTGCGGTTGGTAATGATGAGTGGCGACTGGGTTCCGGTTTCACTTCCGGGGAGAATCCGTAATCTGTTTCAGAATGTTGAGATTGTTGCACTTGGAGGAGCGACGGAAGGCAGTATTTGGTCCAATCATTTCGAGATCCCAGAGATTGTGCCGGAAGATTGGAAGAGTATTCCGTATGGGAAACCGCTTGCAAACCAGAAGTATTATGTTCTGGATCAGAATATGGAAGATTGCCCTGACTGGGTACCGGGAACACTTTATATTGCCGGAGATGGCGTTGCACAGGGATATTTAAACGATAATGAAAAAACAGAAGAAAAGTTTGTTGTTTTAGATAGAACTGGGGAACGATTGTATTGTACTGGAGATATGGGACGGTATTGGAATGAAGGTAATATTGAATTTCTTGGAAGATTGGATAATCAGGTAAAAATCAATGGATATCGGGTAGAATTGGGCGAAATTGAAGCTGCATTACGAAGGATTCAAGGTATAACTGAAGCGTTTGTTTTTTTTAAAAGGGATAATGCGATAGAAGACATATGTGCTGTATTAGTAGAGGAAAAAAGGTATCGTGACCGGATAGACAAGTTTTATAAGGAAATGTTAAAAAAAGATCTTCCGATCTATATGATTCCAACAGAATATATTAAAACGAATGCTATTCCGCTTAATTCAAATGGGAAAAAGGATATTCATAAAATTTTGATTGTTGCAGAAAAAAATAGAAAGCCTATTTTTAAAAAGAATAATAATTGTAAACAGCTTACTCAACTTCAGGAGCAATTACTCGCAATTTGGAGAGAAGTTTTAAAAATTGAAAATATTGATATAAATGATAACTTTTTTGAAATAGGTGGAAATTCGATACAGGCAATACAAATTACTAACCAAATGACGGAGAAAATAGGGTGTTTTATGGATATCGGCAAGTTATTTGAGTATCCGACTATCAGCAAAATCGAAAGATATATATTAGAGGAAACGTAATGAGTAAATACATATTTAATAATGATACCGATATTTTGGAGTTTTTGGAGCAACTTAGAGAGAATGGCATTCAAATTTGGGGAGAAGGGGAGAAAATTCGATACAGATCTAAAAACAGACAATTGGCACCGGAAACATTAAGGATTCTTAAAATGGCTAAAGGTCAAATTTTAGATTTCTTTCGAATGATCGAAAAAAATGTGATTCCATTAACATCAATACAAACAGCTTATGTTGTGGGACAAACGGCTGGGTGTGAGTTGGGAAATATAAATGCGCATTATTACATCGAATATACAATAGAATCTTTGGATGTTGAACGACTTGAGCAAATGATAAATCTGGTTATTTCTAAAAATGATGCATTACGGTTGATTGTAACACATGAGGGGAAAGCGAGTTTTTTAGATAATGTGCCATATTATTCTGTGCCAGTTTATTCATTATATGATGGGAATGATAGAGAGCAAAAGCGGCTAGAGAGAAGTCATCATAGGTATAATTATTATAAATGGCCCATGTTCCATTTTTGCGTTGGGAAAACATCAGGAAAGACAAGTGTTTTACATGTAGATTTTGATTGTATTATTTTGGATGCATGGAGTGCAAAATTACTGTTGAACGAGATTTTCAGTTTGTACTATGGAAAAGATGTTAAATTTCCACGAATCTCTTTTATGAATTACATGAGATTAAAAACAGATAAAGGAGATTTGGAAGCTGAAGAATACTGGAAAGAAAAAGTAAAAAATATGCCGAGCTTTCCCAAACTGAATTACCAGAAAAAATTTGCAGAAGTGCAGAATGTAAGATTTGATAGAATTGAATGTGATTTTTCTTTTATAGAAACACAACGATTATATCAGAAAATAAAAAACTATCATTTTACTCCTGCTGCAGTAATTTCTACAATTTTTATGAAAACACTGGCACAATATAGTGAAACTCCAGGACTTTCCATAAATGTAACATTGTTTAATAGACAGTTATTGCATGAAGATGTGAATGGGATACTGGGTGAATTTACTAACAATGCAGTAATATCATACCAAGAAAAAACGGATTCTTTATTGGATGCTATTCGAGCAACTCAAGAACAGATGTGGCGGTTAGTTCAATATAGAAAATTTGAAGGAAGCAATATATTAAAAATGCTTTCTTCAGGTAGAGCAGGAAAAGCGATTATGCCAGTAGTGTTTACTTGTATGCTGGAGGGGAATGTGTCTAAGGTAACAAAAAAAAGATATTCATTCAAAGAAGAATATGCGATAAGCCAAACACCGCAGGTGGTTTTAGATCACCATGTAAGAGATGATTTGGGATATTTGAAGATTTCATGGGATTATATTATTGACATCTTTGATAAACAATATATTACTGATATTTTTGGCGCTTATGTAAATAATATAAAGAAATTTATGGAAAAATATTAGGGAGAATAAAAATATGTTTGTAAAAGAATTGGAAATTACTTTGGAAAATGGAATGAAAATTTCAGGAGAATTAGATTTGCCAGAAAGGCAAGGTCAATGGAAAACGATTATTTTATTTCATGGTTCCGGTCCATCTGATCGGCACGCTACAGTTGAATCCATGGGAGGTATAGTATCCCGTAATTTTGATTTATTGAGCGAAGGGTTTGTGAAAGCTAGATATGCGGTATTTCGTTATGATAAAAGAGAAAATTATGATATAGAAATAATTATTCGGGATGCCAGAGAGGTAACGAGATTTGTTTCTGGCTTGTCTGAAGTGGAAGGAATTCTGTTTTATGGATGGAGTGAAGGAGTACGAGTTTGTACAACTTTAGTTTCAGATTTTCCGAATGTGCAGGCTTTGATTCTTCAGTCGGGTATTGCAGAAGGATGGAGTTCCTATTTCTCTTATATATTGCGCGAACTTACAGTAGAAAAGTTGAAAGAGTTGGATAACAATAGTGATAGCATATTAGAAATTTCGGATTTTTTGAATTGCATACCGGACTCCACATCTATCTCTTTCTCTCTGTATTTACTTATTCTTGGTACGGATAAGGAGGGAAATATGAAATTTAATGAAGAACTTGATCCAGAAGGGAAAGGAAGATTCAGCATAATAGATAATTGGATACCATTGGCAGATGAAATAGTTGCAGATCCTACTACTTTAATTCGATTTGCTGAAAATGCTCCTGGAGAAACATGGGCAGGAATATTAGATGACATAAAAAAAATCCAATTACCTATTTTAGTACTTCATGGTTTGAATGACGGATGGATTTCTCCGGTAGAAGCTGTGCAAATAGCAAAGGCAGCAAGGAATAATGCAGATATAATTTTGTTTAAAGGGTTGGGACATTCACTTTCTAAGGTAAGTTCTCCATTAAAGGATGAAGGCGGTACTATAGAAGATGAGGTTATTGTGAGGGTCGTAAAATGGCTTAAAAAGAATGTGGAATAGTTGAGGAAAGGAAATGTATATGATGAACGATCGAGAGTTTTCTAATAGAAAGGAAACATTACATGGAGAATTTTATGAAAATGCATTGAAATATCCAGAGAGAATTGCGCTTATCTATGAAAATGAGAAAGTTTCTTATAAGATGTTGCGTTTATATGCGTTGCGTGCAGCAAACTATATGTGGCAAAGAGGAGTAAGAAGAAATGATAAGATTGTGGTTATATTGCCGAGAGGTATTGGACAAGTAGCTGCATTGTTAGGAATTCTTGCAATAGGTGCAGCGTATGTTCCGATTGCAATGAAGCAGCCGTTAGGACGTCGGAAAAAAATCATAGAAAATGTCAAGCCGGCTCTTGTATTGCAGGATGAAGCCTTTTTAGAAGAGAATCCATGGACTGGGTGTATTGAAAATAATTCAAAAGATACTGCCTATATTATTTATACATCGGGCTCTAGCGGAGAACCTAAAGGAGTAGAAATGAGTCATGTGGCTGCAATGAATACAATAGAAGAAATTTTACATATGTGGAATATTGGTGCGGAAGATTCCGTATTAAATATATCAGCATTTGATTTTGATTTGTCGGTTTTTGACATATTTGGTCTTTTAACTGTTGGAGGGACAATTGTTTTAATTGATGAAGACGACTTTAGAGATCCAGAAGTATGGAAAAATCTGATAGAGATTTATGGAATTACTATTTGGAATAGTGCCCCCGCGTTATTGGACATGTTTTTGATAATGGGGGAAAATAATCATTTTGGTAAATTGCGGTTGGCATTAGTGTCAGGGGACTGGATTCCTTTATATTTACCGGAGAAATGGTATAAAGTAACTTCAGTAAACTCGCAATTTGTAGCGTTGGGCGGAGCGACAGAAGGCGGAATTTGGTCCAACTATTATTGCGTTTCAAAAGTAGATAAATTGTGGAATTCTATTCCTTATGGGCAAGCATTACCAAAACAGAAATATAGGATTACGGATGAAAATTTTGTGGAGTGCGGAGTTGATATTCCTGGTGAATTGCAAATTGGAGGTGGAAGTCTGGCGAAAGGCTATATTAATGATGAAGAGCTAACAATGAAAAAGTTTATTACGGATGTAAAAGGGGAACGTTGGTATAGAACAGGAGATCGGGGAAGGCGATGGGCAGATGGAACGATAGAGTTTTTAGGGCGAATGGATACCCAAGTAAAGATACGTGGACATCGAATTGAGTTGGGAGAAATTGAAAGTGTATTAAAAAGTATTTCAAGAATAAAAGAAGCCGTAGTTGTTGCTCAGGGGGATAAATACCATAAAGAATTAGTTGCATTTTACTTGGGAGAGTACATTGCAGAGAGTGAAATAGAAGATTATCTTAAGATACATCTTCCTGAGTATTCTATACCGAATTCTATAAACAGATTAGAAAATTTTCCTCTTAATGCAAATGGAAAAGTTGATAGAAGAAGATTGGCAGAATATCAGAAAACTGATAGTGTGGAAATAATGTCTGACAAAGTATTAAATATTGTACTGATGATTTGGGAGGAGCTATTGAAAAATAAAGTGGCTGATTTGGATGAGAACCTTTTTAAGATAGGTGCAGACAGCTTGCTTGCGGCTAGATTTGTTGCGGCTATTAATGCTCGTTGCGGAATAGAGGTACGCATGAAAGAGGTCTTTATGAATCCATCAATTAACGCACTAACAAAATTGGTTGATAAGAGAAAAAATACAGATATAGCAGAATTTGTAGAAGAGGGGGAAATTTAAAAAATGCAGGACACGAAAAAAGTAGCAGGAGAATTATTAGTAGAGCTTGAAAAAAAAGGCATTACTTTTGAAACTGTTGATGGAAAATTAAAATATAAAGATTCCAAAGGGAATTTTACAGAAAATTCTAAAGAGAAAGTTAAAAAATATAAAGAAGAAATAATTGAAATTTTGAAGAAAAAACAAACGATAGACGAGTTTATTACGGATAATGATTATGAAACTAATGTATATCCTTTGACTGATGTGCAAGCAGCCTATTTAGTTGGAAAAACAGAAGCTGTGAAGTGGGGTGGAATTGGATGTAAAGGATATATTGAGGTTGATTTTGGTTCCTACAGTGCAGAAGAACTATCAAGAGCTTGGAAAGTATTGGTAAATAGGCATGAAATGCTAAGAGCGAAAGTAACAGAGGTCGGATTTGAAATTTTAGAGAGAGATGAGATTGATTATGAAATTAAAATAGTAAATCTACAAAAAATGGCAGAGAGGGAAAAAGTAGATACTTTATCTAAGATTAGGGAAGATTTTAGTGAATATGTTTTTCATACGGAGGAACCTCCATTATTTAAAGTGCTAATAACGAAGCGTATAGAAGGAAATTTTTTCCATCTACTTGTTGATTTAATTGTTTCAGATTTTGCAAGTGTGCAACTTCTGATTTCTGAAATGGGAGAACTTTTGAAAGGAGCTTCATTAGAAAAAATAAGGTATAAGTTTTCAGATTATGCAATGTTCAATCAACAACGTAAAGGAAGTTTAAAATGGCATCAGGATAGAATGTATTGGTTAGAAAGACTGAAAAAATTGCCGGAGGCTCCAATTCTTCCACAAGATGGACGAGCCGCAGATAAGTGTGAAAATACATATGAATTTTATCGATTTCAGAAACATATTAATCAGTCTGACTGGAAACGTATAAAGGAAATTGCAGGAGAATACGGAGTAACAGTTTCATCGGTGCTTATTGGTATATACGCAGAAGTTATTTCAAGGTGGAGTTCGAATAAACATTTTACACTCAATTTACCAATTCAAAATAGACCAACTATCGGAAATAATACTAATTCCATAGTAGGAGACTTTACAGCAGTGAACTTGCTAGAAGTAAATGTAACTCAAAATATGAGTTTTATAGAAAGAGTCAAAGAAATTACAAAAAGATTGATGGAGGATTTAGAGCATAATTCTTTTTCTGGTGTCGAAGTGCTAAGAGAACTGAGTAAAGTGTCTGAAGAAAAGGAATTATTAATGCCGATCGTATTTACAGGGGTTTTGAAGACTGATGGCACTGTAGGCACTATTGAATATGGGTTTAGTCATACCCCTCAAGTATGGATTGATTGTCAGATAGTCGATGAGATAGATTCAGAAGATCAAGAAAAAGGCCTGATGATAAGCTGGGATACAAGAAAAGGTGCGATAAAAGAATCTATTGTAACGGAGATGTTTGAGTCTTTTACTGAAACAATAAGAATACTTGGAATAAAACATTCGGAAGAATGGAAGAATCCATTGGAAATTATAGTGCCAAGTGCGAGTAAGAAAAAAGTAATTTGCGAACGAAATAAAGGTATTACGAATCAATCTCGTATTCAACAGAGATTTGTTAAGTATGCGAAAAAGAATTCTAATAAAACTGCCGTAATAGATGCTGTTGAAACAGTGACATATGGAGAATTGTTGGAAAGAGCAGAATATATAGCAGGTTATTTAAGAAAAGAATTTGTGGAAAATAGAACTGGACTGGTTGCGATAAGAATGAAAAAATCTGTAAATCAAATTGCAGCAGTAATGGGTGTTTTGATTGCTGGATTTTCTTATTTACCTATTGATATAAAACAGCCATTGGCACGACAAGAAAAAATTTTATCAAAAGCAAATGTTATTGTGGAATTGGATGAGAAAAAAGTAAATATGATACTTCAGAATTTGGAATACCGATTAGAAAAGCATCCAGAATTCCAAAATCCTATTGCATATGTAATATTTACTTCTGGCTCTACAGGAGAGCCTAAAGGTGTAGTAATGTCACATACTGCGGCACAAAATACTCTTATATCTATTGAAAATATGTATAATATCTCGGAAGAGGATACAATCCTTGGTATTGCGGAACTGTCATTTGATCTTTCTGTATTTGATATATTTAGTGTATTGGGAGTTGGTGGAACATTAGTATTACCGAATCCAGAAAAAGGACCAGATGCATCCCATTGGGGCAGATTACTTAATGAATACAAAGTGACCTTGTGGAATAGTGTTCCAGCGCAGGCGGAAATGTTAGATGCTTTTGCGTCTAAATCGGAGAGTTATCCGACAGTTAGATTAGTACTGTTATCCGGAGATTGGATAAATACTAGTCTGCCAGGAAGACTAAGAAAGATTATGACCAACGCTCAAATGATTAGTTTGGGAGGCGCTACGGAAGGTGGGATTTGGTCTATATATCATGAAATTGATGAAATAGAAGAAAGGCCTACTATATTATATGGAAAAGCTTTGCTTGGACAGTGGATGGGAGTTGTAGACGAGGAATTGAGAATTTGTCCGGAATATGTTTCGGGGCAAATTGCCATAGGAGGATATTCTTTGGCAGAAGGCTATTTAGGAGATACAACATTAACAAAAGAAAAATTTGTTTATCTGGAAGAAGAAAAGAACAGGATTTATCTCACTGGAGATAATGGAAGATATGTAGAGAATGGCGACATTGAATTTTTAGGCAGATTAGATAATCAGGTAAAAATCAATGGGCATAGAATAGAAATTGCGGAAATAGAAAATGCAATACGTGGAATGCAAAATATTGAAGATTGTTGCGTGGTTTATAATCAAAGTATAGGGAAGGGTGTGCTGATAGCTTTTATAAAAAATAAAATATCGAGCATTTCCTATACGAAAGAAGAATACAGAAAGCAGTTAGCCTTTTTTTTGCCACCAGCAATGATTCCTTCAGAGTTTGTAAATGTAGAGAGGTTTCCACTTTCTACTAATGGCAAAATAGACAGAAAAGGACTGGCAGAGAGTATACAAAAGAACATCAAGGTAAAGCATAATGCAAAAGCAACTTTAATTTCGCAAAAGAAGGAATATGTAGAACTTGCTAAAAGTATCAAAAAAATCGTATGCTCTATTTCTGGAAATGATTATATTGATTATGAAGATAATTTATTAGAAAATGGACTTGATTCTTTGTTATTATCTCAGATTTCTGGGCGCATAGTTAATGACATACAAGAAGCACAAGGCATGAGATTTGATGAAATATTACGGGCATCGTTGACGATGCCAACAATTATGGGGATTGCTCAGTATATATCGGATTGTAAAAATCCTTCAAAAAATCAAATGCATAGTAATGCAGGAAATCAAACAAGAAATTCATATACTGTTGTATATATATTTGGGGATAACGAAAATGAAATAAGAGATGTTCTTATAGAAAAGTTGAGCGCTTCAAACATAAGTTGTAAGAGAGTGGGAGGGCAAGAAATAATTGAAAGATGTCATGAAGACATAAATGTTAAAAAGAAATATATTATTGCCTTTTCCGAAATGGCTTCTTTATGCATAACTAAGGCAAGTGAACTATTGGGGGAAAACATTATTATTAACCGCATTTTTTTAATAAATCCATCTAAAGCAAAAGAAAGTGATTTATATTTAGGAGATATAAGCATAATTGACGGAAATTCAGTTGCTATTAAATCTTGGGAAAAGGCTGTTTTAGGTAACGTTAGAGAATTTGAATCTAATAGTAATGACATTTTTGATATTATTATGAGGGAACTAGAAAATGATAAATAATCGCAGAACAATCTGTATTCTTGGCGGAACAGGTACTGTTGGTGTGACAGCGTGTAAGGTTTTAAGTAAGTTAGGCTATTCATTAAGAGTCAGTGTACGGAATATAGAAACAATAAAAGATACAGGAATGTATATGGCTCCCAACATCCAATTATTTGAACTTGATATTGATAAGGAAAGTAATATTGGAAAATTCTTTAAAGGAAGTGATTTGGTAATAGGAGCAATCGGACCTTCCGCAGACTATAGTGAAAAAATGTTACTTGGAGCAATGGCAGAGAATATTCCGTATGTTGACCCAGGAGGAATTCATTTAATTAGAAAAATGAGGAATTCTAGCATGAAAGGTACCGCTATAGTTGGTTCGGGAATATTTCCGGGGTTATCAGGATGGATGTTGTCTTCTGTGCTTAAAGAAGCTTTCAATGATGACTTAATAGAGATGATTATTGGAGGTGTCTATAATTTTTCAAAAGCTGCCGCAATCGATTATGTGGAAGAAATAAAAAGTTATAAAGCTGGAATTCCTATGGCATGTGTGCGAAATGGAAAAATTTTACCTGCTCAGAAAAGAAGTCCGCTGAATCTTCCAACAAGAATTTCGAAATTATCTATATTGCCATATGTTACAGAAGAAATTCAAGAAATTATACAAGGGAAATATATGCTTAATATTGATTCATATACGGCGGCACCTGTAAGTTTATTTTCAATAGTAAATAAGGCGCATTGTCAAAAAAAAGATTTAGTAAATGCATTAATGGGACAGAAAAATAGCAACCAAAAAGCTTTTATATGGGTAAGACAAAATAAAGGAAATGATAGTAGATGCATTTATTTTGAAGGAAAAAATCCGAGTGTTTTAACTGGCGAAATATTAGCGATTACTGCCAATGCAATATTTGAAATGCCTAGGAAGGATGGAATTTATACAATGGCAAGTTATCTTGAAAAATATCAAGTGTTAGATGAACTTAAAAAAATAGATAAGTTCAAATCAGAGGGAAAGATATGAAGAAAAAACAGATTTTAGTATGTGGAACAGGATTTGGGAAAATTTATTTGAAAGCTATTGCAGAAAGTAAAGAATATGAGCTTATGGGTATATTGGGAAAAGGAAGCGATAGATCCAGACTTCTTTCAAAGAATCTAAATGTGCCAATGTATACGGATATTAAAGAAATAAATCAAAATGTTGATGCAGCATGTGTAGTTGTACCTAATGCGGCTGGAGGTGGAAACGGTGCCAATATAGCTAAAAGTATACTTGCAAAAGGGATACCAACATTATTAGAACATCCTGCTCATGAGGTAGAAATTGTTAATTGTATAAGAGAATCCGGAAGTGCCGCTTTTATGTTGAATCCATTTTATCGGTATATCAAGCCAATTCGAGATTTTTTAGAGGCGGCACAAATAATAAGTAAACATGCTCATCTTATAAATGCATCCTTGGAATGCGCTATACATGTATTATATGATGGAATAGATATATTGGGGTGTGCGTTGGGAGGCTTATCTACATGGAAATTGGGAAATGTAGCAGAATCTTATACAACTTCTATGGCAGGAGGGGGTAACAGAGTTATTAGTGGTATAATTGGAATGGTTCCGGTAACATTTATAGTGAATACCAATGTGGATCGTAACGATATAGACCATCCATTACATTTATATCATAGAATAGAATTGACATTTTCCACAGGGCGGCTCTGTCTGGTCAATACCCATGGTCCGGTAATATGGCTTCCTTTCTTGCATATGCCAAGAGATGAATATGGAACACTAAGTATTAATGTAGAAGAGGAAGTAAATATACCCTCTGGTGTTACTATAGGAAATGTAATGTTACCATCAGTAAAAGAAACGTTTGAACAAATATGGCCGGATGCAGTAAAGAAAGCTTTAGAGATTTTATTTAAGCAAAATAGAACAGAAAAAATGTCCATGGCACAATATCAAATATATGTATCAAAATTATGGTCTGAAATATGTCAGAAAGTGGGCTATATGAATATCGTTGATTATGACAATTTTGGTGACATAAAAAATATATTTTATGATTTGGAAAAAAGACATTTAATAAAAAAGGAGAATGACGGGATTGAATGAAATTGAGAATGTATACGGAGAGACAGTAGAATTTTATGATTTATCAGCTCTTTCACAGATAGGGAACAAAAAAATTGTTTTAAACAAATTTGCTGATATGGTTAAGGATTTAGATGGAATCATTTTGGATATAGGTGCAGGAACTGGAAAAACAACAATAGAGATGGCTAATATGATATGTGATAAAGAAATAATTGCTTTAGAACCATCGGCTTATATGAGAACAGCGTTTATGGCAAGATTAATGGAGCATAATGAAGTTAAAGAGAGAATTTCTCTATTGCCGATAGATGTAGGTAAATATTCATTTCGAGATAAAATAAGTGGTGTAATGTGCATGGGAGTACTTGGACATTTAAAAAGGGATGAACAAGAAAAATTATTGTATAAATTAGATAAAAATTTGAATATAAATGTCCCAATCCTGATAGAACTTTTAGAACCGAAATTTCTTGTTGCGCCAGTAGGAAGTAGAATATCGGTGGCTACTCAAGGAAGATTGCGCTATGAGACGTATATTACCGATATAAAGCAAGTGGGGATGGATCAATGGACATGGAGATTGACCTATAAAGTTTTTTGTGGTAAAAACATAGTTAGTACTGTAGATAGCCTAATGTCGTGGAATTATCAGAGTGTGGAAAAAATTTTAAACCAATTGACAAAAATGCACTTTAGAACAGCTAAATTATCAGAAACATTATTACTTGCAATAAAAGCACGATAAATATGAACTTCAGATAAAATTAACTCTCGAACTGTCAGGTGTTCCTAAAATGCCATATTTATAAGATAATTTAGCGATGTGCAGGGAGAACAATGAGAATTAATATTAAATTGTCAGTACAATGGGTTTTAAAAGTGACTTTATCGTCTTGTGAGATGCAGAAAGAAATGGAAGTAAGTGAAGTTTGTAATTTACATTAAGTAGTGTCTGCTTTTTACATGATTACAAAATTTGACTTTTTACTTTGGAAGTTGTAAAATTTAATTAGTCTTATCTAACTTCGGGAGGAATGCTTGTACATGACAAACCAATACATGAATAATCTTTATCGTGATCTGCTCTCTAATTCACCGCAGACAATAACCATAGATATTCCAGCAGACATGGGGACAGGGCAGATTTTACAGGTGGTCACGAAACAGGGAGCAGTTGTTTCGGACTGGAAAATGAATTATTTTTCAGATATGAACGTGCAGGGAGTGAGTAGCGAAGAATACATTCAAATGTTGTTCTGCTTCAATGATGGTGTTTCCTGGAATATTGCAGATAGCCGACAAAGTATCAGCATACAAAAAGGTGAGTCCTGTATTTATCGTGGACACGGGAAAATGGAATATCTGTGCTATTCCAAACAAAACGATTTCCTTTTCAAAAATGTAAAAGTACCACTGTCGTATTTCCGTAAAATTATGAATGACTATTTTGATGTTGGTGAGATTGAGGTTTATCAGAAAAAACTATTGGAAGGTATATCAAAAGTAGGTATTACTCCCTATATGGAGCACATTTTTGCGGAACTGAAAGACTTCACGCAATATCGCGGCGGATTGGGATACCTGTTTTTGGAAAGCAAAGTTTTTGAGTTGTTATCTGTATATTTGAGTGAGATTTTGGAACTGAGTATTCTTGCGTCAACTTATATAGCAATTTCCAGAAGTGACCGAGAATCCATCATAGAAGCGAAGAGAATCATTGACAGTCAGCTTGCTTTGGCACCAAGTTGTGAGGAATTGGCGCGAAAAGTCAATATTAGTACTTCAAAATTGTCAAAGGGTTTTTCCTCGCTGTTTGGAACATCGGTTCATGCGTATATTATAGATCAGCGATTGGAAAAGGCGGCAAGTCTACTATTAGAAAGTAATTTGAACGTAAGTCAGGTGGCAGCATTTGTAGGCTATTCAAAACCGAGTAACTTTGCTGCGGCATTCAAAAAGAAGTATGGGGTAATTCCTAAAAACTATAAAACGGAAAATACGATTGGTTAAAATTAAAAAATACCGATTTTGGGTAGAATAAAACCGTTTTTGGGTTGGAAATGTAGGCGTAAATTGTTATTATATGTGGTGTAGTTAGAAAATGCTAACTACACCATTTTTTAGATAGGAGGATACTGGTATGAGTTCCCAGAAAAAAAGTTCCCGGCTTGAGGGAAAAGATTTAATTACTATCGGCATCTACACCGTCATCTATGTCGTCATTGTTATGCTGGTGGCGATGCTTGGCTTCATCCCCATTTTTATTCCGCTGATGGCGGTGCTGTGTCCTTTGATTGGCGGCATCCCCTATATGCTGTATGTTACAAAGGCTAAAAAATTCGGGATGACTGCAATCATGGGTTTCCTGATTGGCCTAATCATGGTGTTCTTCGGCAACGGCTATCTTACTATGGTAACTGGTCTTGTTGGCGGCCTGTTGGCTGACGTGATCCTGAAAAAGGCAGACTACAAAAGTGCAAAGAGTACAGTTCTTTCCTGCGGTGTGTTCAGCATCTGGGTGTTTGGCAACTTTGCTCCCATTTTCCTGAACCGTGAAAGCTATATGGTAATGCTGACTGAAGGATACGGCGCTGAATATGCAGCTACCCTTAATACATATATGCCTATGTGGATTGCACCTATTTTGCTGGTTGCCTGCTTTGTGTTTGGCCTTGTCGGAGGTATGATTGGGAAAGTCATTTGCAAAAAGCACTTCCAGCGTGCCGGTATTGCATAATGGCGCGGGAAATTCTGCTCAGCAAAAAAACAGAACAAGGGTTGCGGCTCGATCCGCGTACAAAACTGTTGCTCATCTTCATCATAAGCATTTTTGTCATGGGTGGAACAGGCGGAGAAGCTATGGGACTGATCCGCCTTGTTCTTTGTGTGGTTCCGGCTATATTGCTGCTTACCTCGAAACAATGTGCAAAAGCTGTGGGCTATATTGCTGTGTTTTCTGTTTTTTATGCTGTCCAAATTTATGTTTTGCCGCACCTTACGGGGATATTGAATTTCCTTGTTCTGTTTACAATAGGATTCTTCTGCCGAATCCTTCCCAGTGTTGCGATTGCTGCCTATGCAGTGAAAACAACAACGGTCAGTGAATTGATTTCCGGCATGGAAAGAATCCATATGCCTAAAGAAGTGACGATCCCCTTAACGGTCATGTTCCGCTTCTTTCCAACTGTCTTTCAGGAGTCAGAAGCAATCAGTGACGCTATGAAAATGCGTGGGATTAAACTTGGAGGGAAAAAATCTTCAAAAATATTGGAGTATAAGCTGATCCCGATGATTACCTGCTCCGTGAAAATCGGTGAGGAACTTTCCGCTGCGGCAATTACCCGTGGCCTCGGCGCTCCTGTCAAACGCACAAACATTTGCCAGCTTAAATTCAATTTTGCCGATGTGGTGCTGATCTTGTTTTGTTGCTTTGTAGTGTTTTGGGCGATTGCTTCCCCGATAATTTCCGCAGGAGGGATTTTGCCATGATAGATTTTCAAAATGTTTCTTTTTCTTATGGTGAAGAATCCAGCGGCGGAGGGATTAGAAATGTCAATCTCACCATAAACACAGGGGAATTTGTTTTACTTACGGGAGAATCCGGCTGTGGGAAAACAACGATTACCCGTTTGGTAAACGGGCTGGTGCCTCATTATTACGAGGGCAAATTAGAGGGCGATGTCCTTCTGGACGGAAAAAGCGTATCAGATACGCCGCTTTATGACTTGGCTGCTATGGTGGGATCTGTATTCCAGAATCCCAAAAGTCAGTTTTTCAACGTGGATACGGATAGTGAATTAGCCTTTGCCTGTGAAAATTTAGGCTATCCTCAGGAGGATATCCTGAAAAGGATTGACCGGACAGTTTCCGATTATCATATTGAAGATTTGATGGGGCGAAGCGTGTTTGCTCTGTCCGGAGGCGAAAAGCAAAAAATAGCCTGTGCTTCATCAAGTGTATTGCTGCCGGGAATTATGGTCCTGGACGAACCATCTTCTAATTTGGATATGGCTGCTATTGATGACCTGCGGCAGGTCCTAAGCCTCTGGAAAAAGCAGGGCAAAACAATTCTGATCGCAGAACACCGCCTTTACTACCTTCACGATCTTGCAGATCGTGTGCTGTATGTAAAAGATGGGGAGATTGAACGGGAATACACGCCTGCTGAATTTGACAGCTTATCGGATGGCACTCGAAAAGAAATAGGGCTGCGGCCGTTTTCTCTCTCGAAGTTGAAGCCTGCGAATCAGTATCAGGCGCATACAGCTAAACAGATGGAATTTCAAAATTTCTGCTTTGCGTATAAAAAGCGGGAACCGGAAAGCCTCCATATTCCGAGTGCAGAACTGCCTGTTGGAGAAACGATTGCCATTATCGGTCTGAATGGCGCTGGAAAATCTACTCTGGCCCGCTGTATTTGCGGACTGGAAAAGAAGTGTGGCTTTTTGCAGGTTGAGGGGAAAACCCTTGATTGGAAAGCCCGGCTCAAACATTGCTACATGGTAATGCAGGATACCAGCCATCAGCTATTTACCGAAAGCGTGGCGGATGAAGTGCTTCTGAGCATGGACAACAAGGATGAAACTGTTGTGGATAAAATCCTTAAACAGTTTGATCTGCTGGAATATAAAGACAGGCACCCGCTTTCTCTTTCCGGCGGGCAAAAACAGCGGGTAGCGATCGCGTCTGCCATTGTGAGTAACCGGGAGATCATTGTGTTTGACGAACCAACAAGCGGGCTTGATCTCAAACATATGCGGGAAGTTGCGCGGAGTTTGAAGTCACTCGCGGATCAGGGCAAAACGCTTCTTGTTATTACGCATGATCCGGAGTTGGTGATGGCGGGATGTTCGTATGTAGTCCATATGGAAAAAGGGCAAGTAAAAGAAAGCTATCCATTGGACGAATCCGGCAGTAAAAAGGTTTTGGATTTTTTCCGAATCCGCCAGTGAATTTTAGAAATTATGAATGTCAGGGCCGCCTTGACTGGACAGAAAGATAATGATAAGAGGCCGCTTTACTTTGGCGGCCTCTTGTTTTTGAAGCACAGACAGTACGGCTCAATATAAGGAGGGCTTATGTTCAAAAAAATCTTTGAGTACGCAGGGCCATATAAGAAAAATATGTATGTGGCCACGGTTGTCGTACTGGTCAGCGTTCTTATGGGCATCCTGCCTTTTGTGCTGGCCTATCAGGTCATTTCGCCATTGGTTATGGGCGATTCTGTTGAAACAGAATTTGTTTTATTGCGTGTTATAGGGGTTTTGATCTGTCTTGTTTTGCAGGCGTTTTTTTATGGATGGGGATTATCAATTTCTCATAAAGCAGCATATAACACATTGTTCCGGCTGCGGGTATCTCTGCAAAAGAAGTTTGAGAAACTTCCCCTTGGCATTGTGGAGGAAAAAGGGACAGGGACAATCAAAAAGCTGTTTGTCGATGATGTGGACAGCTTGGAATTGCTCCTTGCTCATTCAGTCCCAGAGGGTATCGCAAATTTACTGATCCCGCTGGTGATTTATGTTGCTATGTTTTGTGCGGACTGGAAACTGGCTCTTATGTCTTTGGCCTCTATCCCGATCAGCCTGCTCTCCATGGTCATTATGTACTCTGTTGGAATGAAGCGCATGGGTCCCTACTATCAGTCTGCACAGAAAATGAACAACACGATCATTGAGTACATCAATGGTATGGAGGTTGTCAAGGTTTTCAACCGGGAGAGCGAATCTTACGAGAACTTCCGCAAGGATGTAACGGACTATCGGGATTATACCTTGGCATGGTATAAGGCCGCCTGGCCCTGGATGGCGATATACGGAAGTCTACTGCCCTGCACTGTTATTCTGACTTTGCCTCTTGGGGCATGGTTTGTTCTCTGTGGCATAAGCACTTTACCTGATTTGATTTTAGTCCTCTGCCTTTCCCTCAGCATTGGGATTCCTCTCCTGAAAGCACTGGGCTTTATGGAGACGATTCCGAATCTGAATTATAAGATCACGGCACTTGAACAGATGTTAAATACGGCACCGCTGCAAGCTGCTGAGGATGATTTCCACGGACAGGATTTTAACATTTCTTACGATCATGTTTCCTTTGCGTATCAGACGACACAGCCTGGCCCAGATGGGAAACCGATAATAGCGGAAAACGAAGTCCTCCACGATATTACCTTTGTGGCACAAGCAGGACAAAAAACTGCCCTAGTTGGTGAATCCGGTTCTGGCAAGAGCACCCTTGCAAAACTGTTGATCCACTACTATGACCCGCAGAAAGGGAGCATTTCCATTGGCGGGCATAAACTTTGTGATATGAGCCTGGAGGCATTGAACAGCCGCATTTCCTATGTGGCTCAGGATCAGTACCTGTTTAACACCTCCCTGCTGGAAAATATCCGTCTTGGACGTTTGGATGCTACCGATGAGGAAGTAATGCAGGCGGCGAAGAAAGCCCGGTGTATGGAGTTTCTGGAAAAGCTGCCGCAAGGTATTCACTCCATGGCGGGCGATGCGGGGAAAATGCTTTCCGGGGGGCAGCGCCAGCGAATTTCCCTGGCGCGGGCAATATTGAAGGATGCCCCGATTGTAGTGCTTGACGAGGCCACGGCCTATGCTGATCCAGAAAATGAGGAAAAAATGGAGGCTGCTATTGCGGAGCTGGTGGAGGGAAAAACCTTGGTAGTTATCGCTCACAAACTTCCCGCTATAATGAACGCAGATCAAATATGCGTTATGGATCACGGAAAGATGGTGGCAACCGGAAAACATCAGGAGCTGATTCAAGCTTGCCCAGAATACCAAAAGTTGTGGAAAGCGGCTCAGGACAGCGCCGAGTGGAAAGTATCTACTGCAAAGGAGGGAAGATAAATGTTTGCATTGATTTCAAGAATCCTGAACCTCTCAGGGAGGTATAAAAGCCGTATTCAGGCTGCATTTCTATGTGCATTTGTCGAGTCCATTCTCTCCAAAATGCCGATCTTCATGGCGTTTATTGTCTTGGCCGGGTTTGCTGATAATACGCTGACTGGAAAGACCTGTCTGTTTGTCGGACTTGGATTATTAGCTGTTGTAGTGGTTCAGACAGTGGTTCACTATTTGAGCGACCGTCTGCAAAGTGCCGCTGGATTTATGATCTTTGCTGATAAACGGATGGAGTTGGGAAATCATTTAAGAAAAATGCCGATGGGTTACTTTACATCGGGGAATATTGGAAAAATCAGCTCTGTTCTCAGTACGGATATGGTATTCATTGAGGAAGTTTCTATGAGTACCATTGGCAACATGATGAGCTATATGCTGTCTACTTTGGTTTTAGCTGTTTTTATGTTCGTACTGGATTGGAGACTTGGGCTGATTGCGGTAATCATTACCTTGCTGGCATCACTGGTTGCAAAATATATGAATAAGGTTTCCTTCAAGGAGGCTGTCGGGCGTCAAAACCAAAGCGAGAATTTGACGGATGCGGTCTTGTCTTTTGCTGAAGGAATTGGGGT
The DNA here is from genome assembly GCF_020686945.1 of Fusicatenibacter faecihominis. Lineage (NCBI taxonomy): Bacteria > Bacillati > Bacillota > Clostridia > Lachnospirales > Lachnospiraceae > Fusicatenibacter > Fusicatenibacter faecihominis. The sequence goes on from NZ_JAJEPR010000030.1 coordinate 29,860, forward strand.
TATCAAAAGTTACAATCTGCTCGGAGAAAAATCTGACGAATTAACGGAAAACTTCAAAAAATCAAGGGATGTCAATACGAAGTTTGAGCAGAAAATGACACCGTGGACCACTGGCTTAAACATTCTCTATGGCGTGGGTATTGCCGCTATCTTCGGTTTATCCGTTTTTTTACATCAGGAAGGCGTACTCTCCCTGGCTTATCTTTTGGGCGTGCTGCTGTTTGTCTTTGATCTCTTTGGACCTCTGAAAGCTCTTTATGGAGAAGCAACCCGACTGACCGTGATGAATGCCGCATTAGACCGCATTGAAGCTGTTTTGGACGAGCCCGAACTTCCCGATAACGGAAATCAACATATTCTGTCACAGGCACAGCCGGATCAGCCAGAAGTACAATTTAGCGATGTGGGCTTCGCCTATCAGGACAAGGAAGTCCTGCACAACATCAGCTTCTCTATGCAGAAGAATACCATGACCGCACTTGTGGGACCGTCTGGCGGTGGCAAATCCACGATTGCGAACCTTCTGGCGCGGCTGTGGGATGTGAAATCCGGCAAAGTGACAATCCGTGGTACAGATATTCGGGATGTACCTCTCGCCGAACTGATGGAACAGATCAGCATGGTTTTCCAGAGGGTGTACTTGTTCCAGGATACCATTTACAACAATATCAGCATGGGTAAACCGGACGCTACCGAGGAAGAAGTCTATGAGGCTGCAAAAAAAGCCCGCTGCTATGATTTTATCATGGCGCTGCCAGATGGATTCCAGACAGTCATCGGTGAAGGCGGCGCTACTCTGTCCGGCGGCGAAAAGCAAAGAATCTCTATCGCCCGATGCATTTTGAAGGACGCACCGATTGTCATTCTGGATGAAGCGACTGCAAGTGTTGATACCGATAATGAAAGCTATATCCAGGAGGCAATCAATGAGCTGGTAAAGGGTAAAACATTACTTGTGATTGCACATCGCCTGAATACCATCCGTCAGGCAGATCAGATTTTGGTGATCTCTGATGGACGGATCAGCGAACAGGGAACCCATGACGAGCTTATGGCAAAAGCCGGGATTTATCAGGATTTTGTAAATATCCGTAAAAAGGCTTCCGGCTGGAGCCTTGCATAAAGGAGGAACCGATGAAGATTCATGCGTCCGGGGAGGATTATCTGGAGGCTGTGCTGATTCTTCAAAAGAAGCAGGGTATGGTCCGATCCATTGATCTTGCCCGGCACATGGGATTCAGTAAACCGAGCATCAGCCATGCAGTAGGTGTGTTAAAGAATGGCGATTTCCTGACTGTCGATGAAGATGGATACCTCAATCTGACTAATGCCGGGCGGGAGGTTGCCGAGAAAATTTATGAACGCCATCAGTTCTTTACGGAGCAGCTTGTAGCTGTCGGGGTTGATCGGGAAACTGCAGAAAGAGATGCCTGTCGGATAGAACATGTAATCAGTGAAGAAGCTTTTGAAAAATTGAAAACTTCGGTTGAAAAAAAGTATTAGTACAATGTTGATTCACCGAATCTTTTATGTTCATCATACTATAGAATTGTTGAGAAACGTGAAACAGGGTATGAAACTCGTATACTAAAAGACATTCAGAGTGGAATTACACTAGAAACACTTATGGCAAAAGGACATAGGAAAACGCCGGAAGAAAAAGCAGCTGTTGCGAAACAAAAGAGGAAACAGAGGCGAGCAAAACGGAAAAAAGAAGCAAGAGATAATCTGACCAAAGAAGAGATCTTGCAAGATGACCGATTTTTCTGTATTGCTGGTTATACCTCCGGAGGTGCACCGTATGGTGTCACCTGGGAGGAAAAGGATTTGAAACCTTGGGAAGATTTGGAAGAAAATGAGTGAGTTGCCAGTGCAATCTTATTTTTCTCTTGTGACAGAAACAGGTTCCTTTTTTGCCGGAAGTAAGTCTGAACTGATCTCTGGAGCATCGAGCAGTACAGTGAAATTTTGCTGAATGATCTCTAGGGTTTTCTGCTTTTTCTGCAATTCCTGTTTTTCCCGGACAGTAGCATCCTGTTCAGATTCAAGATTTTCAATCCGCTTCTGGATTTTATTAGAGCTTGGGATTTTGGTGATACCGAGATCCTGAAGCTCTTTTTTTAGTGAATCGTGGAGCTGGTATTCTGCCTGATGTTTGGTGCGGTATGCTTTTGGATTTTTAGCAGATTTACAATCTTCAATTACTTTACGACAAAGCCGGTAAGAATCGCAGTGTTTCTGAATGACTTTCTGCGTGCTCAGCTCACTGTTGATTTGTGCTATTCTTTGGTCGGCAACTTTCACAGAAGCTTCAATGTCAGATACATGCTGCCTGAAATCGTCATAATTCAGTAGGTTATTTTCGGAAAGATAGTTGAAGGTGCGGGCTGCCTCTTTCAGATTATTGAGTGTTGCCCATCGTTCAAAGCCTTCTCGATTGCCGGTTGTAACATACGTGGAGATATTGATATACAGGCGAGATTCTCTGGACAGATGCTTTGGAGTTTTCACCTTGCTACGATTTTTAGCCAGACGGATACGGACATTTTCTTCCGAATAATAACTTCCGAGAGATTTCATATAAGTGAAGTTTTTCTGTTCCGGTGCACGGAAGGACAGATGTTTTCCCTGTCGAACTTCATATCCTGCTAACTGCATCTTTTGTAGAAATTCCTCATAGTTGATAGAAGACCAGATTGATTTATCAACTGCGACACGTAGCTTGGCTTTCCAGCTGGTGCCACGATGATACTCCATGTTCTCTCTATAGCTTTTACCTTTTTCTCCGGTTGGCATACTGGTGGCAAGTCCATTTTCATGGCAGATACGATTACTGATTCTACAGAGTTTATGGTAGCTCCGCTTATTGGAAACATACTTATGATGATCAACGAAGCTTGCAGCGTTGAAGATGATATGGTTATGGATATGATTTTTGTCAACATGGGTACTGATCACATATTCATATTTTCCTTTCAATACTTCGTCTGCAAATTGCTGCCCTAAGCGATGGGCATTTTCGGCATCAACTTCTCCAGGTTTGAAGGACTGGATCAGATGAAATGCCAGGTTATCACCTTTGTCCATTCCATTCTTTTTTGCCATTTCTCTTGTCATAGAAAATTCAAGATCTGCAGTTTCAGGGGAACAGCCAAAACTGGAAACTAACAGTTTTTCATCTGTCTTATCTGGATTTGTAATATAGTCCAGTGCTTTCTTGTCTGTTACTTTAATGGGGAAGATCTTAAGATATGCCATAATTCTTTCACCATCTCTTTCAATTCTTGCATTTCTTCTGGATATAGATCTCCGGTGGTATTTACCTTTTTTGCAATCTGGTTGATATTTACACCAATCTTGTGCATTTCCTCATACTGTTTCTTCAGTGGAGTGGTATCGGTGTTGACGATGTAACCGTCGATTGCCATTTTACGAAGGTAAGCTCCCATGTTTTTGGTCTTTGATTCAATCATCTTTCTACGGATAAGTTTCTTTTCTTCGGGGGAGACACAAAACAAAATCTGTATATTTCTTTTTTCTTTGCCATAGGCAGATTCTCCTTTCTTTGGTTCTTCGAAGTAGTGACTTCTGGGTTTTTAATTTAGGGTAGGGTTCCTTAAATTACTGGTTTTTCGGAAGTGTATATACACTTCCTGTCCTTGCTGTTTTATCCCTCTATTAGTTAAAGTCAGGAGAACCGGGAAAATGCAAAAGAATTTGGCAGGTAGCACGGGAAGTGAAAATATGGTATGATTATGGGCAGGATATCAGGAGAATCAGGAGTTGAATAGATTGTGAAGAAAGAAGAAATTTTTGAATATGTGAAGAAACAGTATGGTACGATGCCGGAGTATTTATGGGCACAATCACCAGATAATGCTGTGTTGCGACATAAGAATGGAAAATGGTATGCTGTGGTCATGAGCGTTGAAAAATGCAAACTAGGATTAGAAGGAAATGAATTTGTCGATATTATGGATGTAAAATGTGATCCGGAAATGACAAGTATGATTATTCAGACCTTTGGATTTTTGCCAGGATACCATATGAACAAACAGCACTGGATCACAATTTTACTGGATGGTTCAGTAAGTGAAGCAAAGACATTAGATTTTTTGGATATGAGCTATGATATGATTGATGGGAATAGAGGAAAGGAAGAATGATGAGAAAGGTAATCGTATATTCATCTGTGCATCATGGAAACACAGAGAAATTAGTAAAGAGCATTGCAGAAGAGTGTCAGGTTGATTTGATTGATGCTGTAAAACAGCCAGATGCAGATCTGAGCAGTTATGATACGATTGGGTTTGCATCAGGAATCTATTTTTCAAAATTTCATCAGTCGATATTGGGATTTGCAGAGAAGAATCTACCGGACGACAAAGGGGTATTTCTGATCTGTACTTATGGTGGAAGTGCGAATTATAAATCCATAGAGCAGATTTTGGGCAAGAAGCATTCTACAGCAATCGGAAAATTCGGATGCAAGGGCTATGACACATTTGGCCCATTTAAACTGGTGGGTGGTATAGCAAAAGGACATCCAGATGAAAAAGATATAAAAAATGCAGTTGAGTTTGTAAAAGGACTCTAAATAGTTTAGCGAAAAAGAAAAACCGGGGAACAGTCCTCGGTTTTCTGATATTTGCGGTTCAGTCTTCAATTTGAAAAATCTCTTCTACTGGCATTTTCAGATAATGTGCCAGACGGATTGCAATTTCGAGAGAGGCATTTCGCTCACCACGCTCAATGCGTCCGATGGTATCACTGCAAGAACCGACAGCTTTTGCAAGATCTGCCTGAACGAGATTTCGTTCTTCACGGATATCTTTAAGTGTGTTGTTAATTGCCATTTTATCACTTCCTTTATTATTTTCAGCAAGAGCAGGCTAGAAGTCTGCAGTTGATCTTTAATGAAAACCAGGGATTTCTGCTCCTTTGCATTTTCCGATTACTTTCCCAAAGATTTTAAAAGAATCAGATTCATAAATCTGGATTGGATGATACTTTTCATTCAATGAAACCAGATAAACTCCATCCGGACCGTCATGTAGCTCTTTGATATAGGTATTGCCATTGAGATAGAAGATACCGATTTCACCGTTGGAGATACTGTCTTGTTTATGAACCCATGCAACATCTCCGGTATGATACATTGGTTCCATACTGTCACCAGATATACGGATTCCAAAATCCGTCTTTTCAGGTGCGAGATGACCGACATTGTAACTTTCTTTTACACTGTCTTCAATATAATTTCCAGTACCGGCAGAAGCTGGCTCTACTGCAATCGGCTGATAATTTTCAAATGGAATGATATCGGCTCTATGCGGAAGATACTTTCTGGACGCCCGCAGAAGATTGGCAAATTCAATAATCTTAGCTTTGCCGTCTTCATTCAAATTTTCCATGACATGATCAAATGGATTTTCACCTAAAAATTCTTCGTATATATCTTCAATATCTAAAATCTGACAAACTGTCAGGATTGTGTGTAAGGAGGGTTCTCTTGTTAGATTCTCCCATTTGGAGACTGCTTTCGTAGTAACTTCAATTCCTTCCTGAGCAAGTAAGTCCACCAGATCCGCCTGGGAGTAGCCTTTCCTTCTTCTGTTTTCTACTAATACTTCTCCGAAAGCACGCATATGTTCGCCTCATTTCTTTTTGATTTTTCTATATGCATTATAACCCGAATAAAATCAAAAATCAAGAAAAATCTCCAAAAAGGAGACAATACGACCAAGATGTCGCTTGACTATCTCCAATACGGAGATATATACTAAGCATACAGAAATTGATAAGACAATAAACCAAACAGAGAGAAGGTGGTGGAGTTAATGGGAGACAGGACAATTCTTCATAGCGACATGAATTCATTTTATGCAAGTGTGGAAATGCTGCATCACCCGGAATTTGCCGGAATGCCTCTTGCAGTTGGCGGTGATCCGGAAGCCAGACATGGAATTGTGCTGACAGCAAATTATATTGCAAAGCGAAAAGGTGTAAAGACCGGAATGGCATTATGGCAGGCAAAACAGATTTGTCCGGAAATCATTTTTGTGCCACCACGGATGGACTTGTATTTGAGATTTTCACAGATGGCAAGAGAAATCTATTCGGAGTATACGGACAAGATCGAGCCATATGGGATTGATGAAGCCTGGCTGGATGTATCAGACAGTAGAAATCTGAAAGGAAGCGGAATAACGATTGCAAGAGAAATCAGCCATCGGATTAAATACGAACTGGGTGTAACGGTAAGTATTGGAATTTCCTGGAATAAGATTTATGCGAAACTTGGTTCAGATTACAAAAAGCCAGATGCGATTACAGAGTTTAACCGGGAGAATTATAAAAGTATGATTTGGCAGCTTCCTGCATCGGATCTGCTTTATGTTGGAAGACAGACTCGGAAGAAACTTCAGAAGCTGGGGATTCGAACAATTGGGGAACTTGCAGAAAGTGATGAAGCAATGTTAGAAAGCCATTTTGGAAAGATGGGAATTGTGTTATGGTCATTTGCAAATGGCTGGGACGATGATCCAGTTTGCAAAGATGGGTATACAGCTTCGGTGAAGTCAATTGGTAATAGTACCACAACTCCAAGAGATTTAGAAGATGATCTGGATGTCTGGATCATTCAGATGGCACTGGCAGAAAGCGTTGCAGCAAGATTAAGAAAACATGGTTTTAAATGCAAAACGATAGAAATTACGGTCCGAGACAATGGCTTGTTTCGTTTTTCGAGGCAGAAACAATTACATCATCCGACAAATATAACAGATGAGATTGTTACAGCAGCGTTTCAATTGTTTAAGGATTATTATAAATGGGAGCATCCAATCAGAAGCCTTGGTATTCGAGCAGTAGATCTTGTGTTGGATGATATTCCCGTCCAGTTGGAACTTTTTGGTAATCAAGAGAAACAGGAAAAATTGGAAAAGATGGATCGCACTGTAGATGAGATCAGACGACGGTTTGGTTATTTCAGTATACAGAGAGCAGTTATGTATCAGGATAAAGTCTTATCCCACTTGGACGCTGGTACACATACAGTTCATCCACACAGTTATTTTCATGGATAATGGGAGGGATAGATTTGAAACAGACATTAACCAGAAAACAGGAAGAAAGCTATCAGTGCATTTTGAATTATACGGAGGAGCATGGATATCCGCCGACAGTACGGGAATTTGGAAAATTGATCGGGGTGAAATCAACATCATCAGCATTTTCCAGAATCAAGCAGTTGGAGTTAAATGGATATATCCGCAGAATCCCGGCATCGCCAAGAGCAATTGAGATTTTATAGTGAGGTGTCGGCATGAACAAAGTATATGTAGATGTAGTGGCAGAGTTTCGGAAAGACGGAAAACTGGTTCCTATATTTTTTACCTGGGAAGATGGAAGAAAATATAACATTGACAGAATTTTGAAAATTGAGCGATGTGCCAGCAGAAAGGCAGGCGGTGTAGGAATGATGTATACCTGTATGATACAGGGACAGGAAAGCCATTTGTTTTATGAAGTGGATAAATGGTTTATGGAGAGAAAAACAGCATAAGGAGAGATTGGTATAGACGATATTATTTGGATTATTAACCGGCAGGGATAGTCACTTTCCCTTTATATTCCTGCAGGTTTTACATAAGAAGAGGGATTCCGGTCAGCAAAGGCAGCTCCCACAATGCCTTTTGGATATCCGCTTCTGCAAGTTATAGTAAGTAATTGCTTCCCATCAAAATCATGGGGAAAGCGAACTGGTCTGAAAGACCGCCAGTTAGTGTGATGATGATAAGGAGATTTTGAAACTGATGACAGACAGAGATTATGCAATTAAATCAATGAAAGAGATTACCTTCCAGATGGCAAGCCATGCGCAGGATTATCTGGAAGTAACGATGGAGAGACATTATACAGATATCAAAGAACTGATGACAAGCTATCAGAAATTGATTTTGGAAAATCAGATTGTATTAGAAGAACTGGATATGGAGTGCCAGGAGAAAATCAATGAAGATATGGCATATGCGTTGAGTTATCTGAGTATTTATAACAATCAGTTAGATGTGCCAAAGATGCACCGGGAAATGAATAACCTGATGATCATTTACGGCTTGTCAGATATGATCTATCGTGGAATGACACTGGTAAAGTTCTATGCACCGAATGGTGTGATGCTCAGTGAGGTTCTTCATTCCTGTTTTTGCAATCATTATAATAAGACAGACGTGGAAGTACAGCAGGAGTTAGGAATAGGCAGGACTTCTTTTTATAAAATGAAGAAGCAGGCACTTGGGTATTTAGGATTTTATTTTTATGAGATCGTGGTACCGCAGGCAAAGGATAAAAGATTTAAACCGTCACTGGGCGTTGA
>NZ_JAJEPR010000031.1:0-37385 GCF_020686945.1 Fusicatenibacter faecihominis
CTTCAGTATGACGTAAGCCTCTTATTTTCTAAAGCGGGCCCAGTGGGGTGTGCAGAGGGGCGGCGGGCTCGCGACTCCGAGCCGCCCCTTTGCAGTATTCATTTCACGCAGTAGCAGTATGACGTATGCACCCTATTTTCTAAAGCGGGGCCACCAGGGGAGCGCGAGGGGACGACGGCCTCGCGACTCCGAGCGTCCCCTCGCATTACAAGTTGGTGTATCCCATCAGAGATCTGTCGACTGCTTCTGCGGCCATCCGCCCTTCGCGAATGGCCCAGACCACCAGCGACTGCCCCCTATGCACATCCCCCGCCGCAAACACGCCGGATACGCTGCTCTCATAACTCTCGGGAGCGGTCTCCACATTGGTCCTTCCATTGACTTTCACCTTGAAGGCCTCCGTCACATACGCCTGGCTTCCCAGGAATCCTGCCGCAATAAGCACCAGTCCCACTTCAATGACTTTCTCAGTTCCTTCCACCGGAACCATATTCATCCTTCCAGTCTTCTCATCCTTGACAGGTTTCAGGCTCACGATCTTCGCCTGTTTGACTGCACCCTTCTCATCCTTGATAAACTCCGTCACCGTAGTCTGATAAATCCGGGGATCATGACCGAAGACGGCGATGGCTTCTTCCTGGCCGTAATCGGTTTTCAGGACTCTGGGCCACTGGGGCCAGGGGTTGGAAGGAGTTCTGGTCTCGCTGGGTTTGGGCATCATCTCCAGCTGGGTCACGGATTTTGCTCCCAGACGGATGCTGGTTCCCACACAGTCATTTCCGGTGTCGCCTCCTCCAATGACAAGCACATGCTTGCCTTCCGCAAGGCTTCGTACCTCTTTGGAAACCTGCTCTTTTTCGCCGGAATCCAGAAGGCTCTTCGTCACTTTGGAGAGAAAATCCACAGCAAAGAAAATATTTTTCGCGTCTCTTCCCGGCACCTTGATATCTCTCGGATTGGAAGCCCCGCAGGCCAGGATTACCCGGTCAAAATTCTTCGTCAGCTCTTCCGCTTTGATGTCTTTTCCTACATCCACGCCGGTGACAAATTTCACACCTTCCTCTTCCATCAGATGAATCCGACGGTCCAGCACGCTCTTTTCCAGCTTCATGTTCGGGATGCCGTAGCGGAGCAGGCCGCCGCTCCGGTCGTGCCGCTCGTAGACCGTCACCTCATGGCCGCGGCGGTTCAGCTGCATGGCAGCAGCCAGTCCCGAAGGACCGCTTCCCACAATGGCAACTCTTTTTCCTGTGCGTACCTTGGGCGGCTCCGGCTGTACCCAGCCTTCCGCATAGGCAGTCTCGATGATGGCTCTCTCATTTTCCTTGGTGGAAACAGGCTCGCCGTTCACGTTGCAGGTGCAGGCCGCCTCACAGAGAGCCGGACAAACACGACTGGTAAATTCCGGAAAACAGTGGGTCTTGGAAAGACGGAGATAAGCCTGTTTGAAATTTCCGCGGTAAACCAGATCGTTGGTCTCCGGTACCAGATTGTGCAGGGGACAGCCGGAAGCCATGCCTGCAAGCATATCACCATACTGGCAGAAGGGAACGCCGCACTCCATACAGCGTGCCCCCTGCTTCTGCTGCTCCTCAAGCTTCAGGGGAGTTTTGAACTCATGGAAATGTTTGATCCTCTCAAGGGGGGCTTCCGCCGTGGAAGTCTCCCGGTCATACTCTAAAAATCCTGTCGATTTTCCCATTTTTCTTCTACCTCCCGCTTATTTCACCTGAAAACTCTCATAGAAAGCTTCCATTTGTGCCTGTTCTCTGGACATTCCTTTTTCCTCCAGTTTTGTACTCAGAGTAACCATCTTCTTGTAATCGATGGGAATGATCTTCTTAAACTTGGGAAGATAATCCTCAAAATGATCCAGGATCCGCTGGCCCTTCTCGGAACCGGTCTCCTGTACATGCTTCTCGATCATCTCGCGAAGCTCCTGAATATCGTATTTTTCCTCCACTTTTTCAATGTGGATCATGGCTTTGTTCAGGTTCTTGTAGAGCTCGTTTTCCTCATCCAGAACGTAAGCGATACCGCCGCTCATACCTGCAGCAAAGTTTTTGCCGGTCTTTCCGAGGACTGCCACACGGCCTCCGGTCATGTACTCACAGCCATGCTCGCCAACGCCCTCCACAACGGCCGTCGCGCCGGAGTTCCGGACTGCAAAACGCTCGCCGGCCACACCGTTGATGTAGGCTTCGCCGCTGGTGGCTCCGTAGAGGGCTACGTTTCCGATGATGATGTTGTCTTCTGCCTTATAAGTTCTCTTGGCAGGCGCTGTCACAGTGATCTTACCGCCGGAAAGACCTTTACCCATATAGTCGTTGCAGTCTCCAGTGAGACAGATGCTCAGGCCCTTCGGAATGAAAGCGCCGAAGCTCTGGCCGCCGGCTCCCGTACAGTTCAGAGTGATCGTATCCTCCGGCAGGCCGTTCTTGTAGCGGCTGGTGATCTCGGAACCGAGGATGGAACCGAAAGCACGGTCCGTATTGGAAACTTCCACTTTCAGAGAAGCTTTCTCGCCTTTTTCTACGGCTCCTTTCAGCTTCTTCCAGAGGACCTTTTTGTCCTTGGTCTGCTCCAGTTTGAAGTCATAAACGTCCTCTTTCTTAAAGTGCTGGTTCTGGCCCAGATACGGATTGTATAGGATGCCATCCAGGTTCATCTTGGAAGCCATGGGATTCTCCGCATACTCTTTTACCTTCAGAAGATCGGTTCTTCCCACCATCTCTTCCAGGGTACGGACGCCGAGTTTTGCCATATATTCACGGAGCTCTTCCGCAATGAAACGCATGAAGTTTACCACATACTCCGGTTTTCCTTTGAATCTCTTACGAAGCTCCGGGTTCTGGGTAGCCACGCCCACCGGGCAAGTATCCAGGTTACAGACACGCATCATAACACAGCCCATCGTCACCAGGGGAGCCGTTGCGAAACCAAACTCCTCTGCGCCGAGAATGGCTGCGATGGCTACGTCACGACCGCTCATAAGCTTACCGTCGGTCTCGATAATGACACGGCTTCTGAGGCCGTTCTGGAGCAGGGTCTGATGAGTCTCAGAAAGACCGAGCTCCCAGGGAAGACCCGCATTGTGGATAGAGCTTTCCGGAGCCGCTCCGGTACCTCCGTCGTAACCGGAAATCAGGATTACCTGAGCGCCTGCCTTTGCCACACCGGCTGCGACGGTTCCGACACCGGCCTCAGATACCAGTTTTACGGAAATTCTCGCGTACTGATTGGCATTTTTCAAGTCATAGATCAGCTCTGCCAGGTCCTCGATGGAGTAAATATCGTGATGAGGCGGCGGGGAAATCAGGCTCACGCCGGGCGTGGAGTGTCTGGTCTTTGCCACCCATGGATAAACTTTTTTCGCAGGCAGATGGCCACCCTCACCGGGCTTCGCACCCTGGGCCATCTTGATCTGGATCTCGTCCGCACAGACGAGATAACGGCTGGTCACGCCGAAACGACCGGAAGCCACCTGTTTGATGGCGGAACAGCGGTCGTGCTCGGTTCCCTTGGAATCCAGACGGTCATCGCTCTCGCCGCCCTCACCGGTGTTTGATTTTCCATGAAGCATGTTCATGGCCAGGGCCAGGGTCTCATGGGCTTCCTGAGAAATGGAGCCGTATGACATGGCGCCGGTCTTGAAGTGACGGACGATGCTGTCCACGCTCTCCACTTCCTCGATGGGGATGGGATGGGCCGCATAATTGAAGTCCAGAAGGCTTCTTAAGTTTCCGCTGGTCTCCTCGTCCACCATGCCGGTGTATTCCTTAAAGGTCTTATAATCTCCGTTCCAGGCCGCCTGCTGCAGAAGGTGAATCGTCTTCGGATTGTAACGGTGGGTCTCGCCGCCACTTCTCATCTTGTGCTTGCCTACGCTGTCCAGCGTCAGATCGGTGTTCAGTCCCAGGGGATCAAAAGCCTTGCTGTGGCGCTCGTCCACATCCTTTGCGATATCCTCCAGGGTAATTCCGCCCACGCGGCTCACAGTTCCGGTGAAATATTTCTCGATAACATCCTCGGAAATACCGATGGCCTCGAAGATCTGGGAACCCTGATAGGACTGGATCGTGGAAATACCCATCTTGGAAGCGATTTTTACGATGCCGCTCAAGATTGCGTGATTGTAATCATCCACAGCCGCATAGTAATCTTTTTCCAGCAGTCCCTGATCGATCAGCTCTTTGATCGTGTCCTGGGCGAGATAGGGGTTGACGGCACTTGCGCCGTAGCCCAGAAGGGTAGCGAAATGATGCACTTCTCTGGGTTCGCCGGATTCCAGAATCACAGCCAGAGAGGTACGCTTTTTCGTTTTTACGAGATGCTGATGCACCGCAGAAACAGCCAGCAGGGAGGGCATGGGCACACGATTCTCGTCCACACCGCGGTCTGTCAGAACCAGGATGTTGGCTCCGTCACGGTAAGCCTTATCCACCTCCACGAAAAGCCGCTCGATGGCGCGCTCCAGCTTGGTGCTCTTATAATAGGTAATCGGAACCTCTGCTACCAGGAAGCCCTCCACCTTCATATGCTTGATTTTCAGCATATCGGTGTTAGTCAGGATCGGATTGTTGACCTTCAGAACCTGACAGTTCTCAGGCTGCTCTTTTAAGAGATTGCCGTCTTTTCCGACGTAAACGGTCGTGCTGGTGACAATCTCTTCACGGATCGCATCGATGGGCGGGTTTGTTACCTGGGCAAAAAGTTGTTTGAAATAGTCGAAAAGGGGACGATGCTGTTTGGAAAGCACTGCCAGCGGCGTATCAACACCCATGGCAGCGGTTCCCTCGCCGCCGTTTAATGCCATCTCCAGAATGGATTTCCGGTATTCCTCATAGGTGTAACCGAAGGCTTTCTGAAGTCTTGCTCTCTCCTCGTCGGTGAACTCCTCCACTTTGATATTGGGGATTTTCAGGTCATGGAGTTCTACCAGGTTGCTGTCCAGCCACTCGCCGTAAGGCTGTTTTTTCGCATAGTATTCTTTCAGCTCCTCATCCTCGAAAATCTTATGCTTCACGGTATCGACCAGCAGCATTTTTCCGGGATGCAGGCGCTCCTTGATGACGATCTCCTCCTCGGGAACCGGCAGAACGCCCACCTCGGAGGAGAGGATCACGTCACCATTTTTCATAATGTAGTAACGGGAAGGACGGAGGCCGTTCCGGTCAAGAACCGCACCCATCACATCGCCATCGGAAAACAGAATGGAAGCCGGACCGTCCCAGGGCTCCATCATGGTCGCATAATACTGATAAAAATCACGTTTTTCCTGGGAAATCGTGTGGTTGTTGGACCAGGGCTCCGGAATCGTCACCATGACGGCCAGCGGAAGCTCCATGCCGCTCATAACGAGGAATTCCAGCGTGTTGTCCAGCATGGCGGAGTCAGAACCTCTGGTATCTACCACCGGAAGCACCTTGTAGAGCTGTCCTTTCAGATGGTCGGAAGACATGGTCTCCTCACGGGCCAGCATTTTGTCGGCATTTCCGCGGATCGTGTTGATCTCACCGTTGTGAACGATAAAGCGGTTCGGATGGGCTCTCTCCCAGCTCGGATTGGTGTTGGTACTGAAACGGGAATGGACCATGGCGATGGCAGACTCATAATCCGGATCCTGCAGGTCTGCAAAGAAGGTCCGAAGCTGTCCCACCAGAAACATACCTTTGTATACAATCGTCCGGCTGGACATGGAAACCACATAGGTGTTGTCGTTGCTCTGCTCGAAAACTCTTCTTGCGATGTAGAGCTTCCGGTCAAAATCCAGACCTTTTTCCACGCCCTCGGGCCGTTTCAGGAAGGCCTGCATGATATAAGGCATGCAGCTTCTCGCTTTTTCACCGAGAACTTCCTCAGCCACCGGCACTTTACGGAAGCCTAAAAGGGTCAGGCCCTCTTTTCCGGCGATGATCTCAAACATCTTTTTCGCCTGGTTCCGTTTCATCTCATCCTGGGGAAGAAACAGCTGAGCGACACCGTAATCTCTCTCTCCGCCGATATCAAAGCCTTCTTCTTTTGCCACTTTGCTGAAAAATTTGTGGGATACCTGCAGGAGGATACCCACGCCGTCGCCGGTCCTTCCCTCTGCATCCTTGCCGGCGCGGTGTTCCAGGTTTTCTACTATATGAAGAGCATTTTCCACGGTCTTGTGGCTCCTGACGCCGTTGCTGTTCACAACTGCGCCGATACCACAGTTGTCATGCTCGAACTGTTCTCTATATAAACCTTTCATCTCACTCATCTGTTTCCATCCTTTCCTGGGTGTTATTTTTCCTTCGCATACGCAGCTGCGGCTGTTACCAGTCCTCTGAAAAGCGGGTGCGCATGGTTCGGTCTGGACTTGAACTCCGGATGCCCCTGTGTTCCTACAAAATACGGATGATCCACCACTTCGATCATCTCCACGATCCGTTTATCCGGGGAACAGCCGGCAACCGTCATCCCTTTTGCTTCAAACTCTGCACGATATTTATTGTTCACCTCATAACGATGACGATGACGCTCACTGATCTCTTCTTTTCCAAAGAGCTCTCTGGACCGGGTTCCTTCTTTTAATATACAGGGATAAGCGCCCAGACGAAGCGTTCCTCCCAGATCCTCAACGTCCTCCTGATCCGGCATCAGGGCAATGACCGGATGTGTGGTCTCCGGATCCAGCTCAATGCTGTTCGCATCCGTATAACCAAGGACATCTCTTGCATATTCTACGATAGCCATCTGCATTCCGAGGCAGATCCCAAGGAAAGGAATCTTTTTCTCTCTTGCGTGACGAATGGCCGTGATCATTCCTTCCGTACCTCTGGGGCCGAAACCGCCGGGAACCAGGATACCATCCACACCGGCAAGCTTTTCCGCTACATTCTCATCGGTGATCTCCTCAGAATCCACCCAGCGAATGCGGACATTGACACGGTTTGCGATACCGCCATGCTTCAGTGCCTCTACCACACTTAAATAAGCATCATGCAGCTGGGTATATTTCCCGACCATGGCGATCTCTGCTTCCTGTTCCGGATGGCGTAAATTTTCCACCATTTCCTTCCATTCCGTCAGATCCGGCTCTCTGCAGGGAAGATGAAGACTTTCCAGAACCACCTGAGCCAGATTTTCTTTTTCCATGGCAAGGGGCGCTTCATATAAATATTCCACATCCAGGTTCTGGAGCACATGGTAGACCGGCACGTTGCAGAACAAGGCGATCTTCGCTTTCACCTCGTCGGGAATCGGATATTCGCTCCGGCAGACCAGAACATCCGGCTGAAGGCCCATGCCCTGCAGCTCTTTGACGCTGGCCTGAGTCGGTTTCGTTTTCAGCTCCTCGGATGCTTTCAGATAAGGAATCAGGGTCACATGGACCAGAACGGCATTTTCATGGCCTACGTCGTGCTGGAACTGACGGATGGCCTCCAGGAAAGGCTGACTCTCGATATCGCCGACGGTTCCGCCTACCTCTATAATAGCGATCCGGTCCTCGTTCTCCTCTTTGGCCCGATAGAACCGGCTCTTGATCTCATTTGTGATGTGCGGAATCACCTGTACGGTGCCCCCGCCGTAATCTCCGTGACGCTCTTTCTGCAGAACAGACCAGTAAATTTTACCGGTGGTCACGTTGGAATTTTTATCCAGGCTTTCATCAATAAATCTCTCATAATGACCGAGATCCAGGTCTGTCTCCGTACCGTCGTCGGTAACGAAAACCTCGCCGTGCTGAATGGGGTTCATCGTACCCGGGTCTACATTGATATAGGGATCAAACTTCTGCATCGTCACCTGATAGCCTCTAGCTTTCAGAAGACGGCCCAGCGAAGCTGCCGTAATTCCCTTGCCCAGACCGGAAACCACACCGCCTGTCACAAATACATATTTTACTGCCATCACATTTTCCTCCTTGCTCTTGCCTGCTTACAATGAAAAAAAGGTGTCAGAAAGCCCGGTTTGGGAACTTTCTGACACCTTTGTCATCAAATTTCATGGGACTTACTATATCTCATTTTGCCCCGTTTGTAAATCCCTGTTTTTTGAAATTTTTTTGTGACAGTTCAGGACGTCCGGTTGAAAAAAAAATTAAAAAAGGGTGTTGACAAGACCGGATTTTTGAGTATACTACGAGTCATAAGCAACGGCGCTTAGGAGTGATCCATTCTCTCCTGAGCGCCTTTTTTCGTTGCAGGCTATGAAAAGCCGGTCCGGCTGACCTGTTTTAAGTGTCATCGCTGCGGAGTAACGAAAGTGCCATAGAACATCAGCAAGTATTGAAAGGAGTGCCATTTCTTATGTCAAAAGATATTCCCAGTTTATATGGAAGCCTTGTTTTCACCGATAAAGTGATGCGTGACAAGCTTCCTAAGGATATGTACAAAGCTCTGAAGAAAACCATCGAAAACGGAACTCACCTGGAGCTGGACGTCGCAAACTCCGTGGCTGTTGCCATGAAAGAATGGGCTGTTGAAAACGGAGCTACCCATTTTACACACTGGTTCCAGCCCATGACCGGCTATACCGCCGAGAAACACGATAGCTTCATCTCTCCCACAGGAGACGGCGAAGTGATCATGGATTTCTCCGGAAAAGAACTGGTAAAGGGTGAACCCGATGCATCAAGCTTCCCCTCCGGCGGACTGAGAGCCACCTTTGAGGCCAGAGGTTATACTGCATGGGATCCTACCTCTCCTGCTTTTATCAAAGACCAGACCCTTTACATCCCCACCGCTTTCTGCTCCTACAACGGAGAAGCGCTGGATAAAAAGACCCCTCTCTTACGCGCCATGGAAGCTTTGAGCACTGAGGCAGTCAAAGTCCTTCATCTGCTGGGCAACACCGCAGTGACCGGCGTCAACACCACCGTAGGACCGGAGCAGGAATACTTCCTTGTTGACAAGGCAGCCTACAGAGCCCGCCGCGACCTGCTCTTCTGCGGAAGAACCCTCCTCGGTGCACCGGCTCCAAAAGGACAGGAAATGGAAGATCATTACTTCGGTGTCCTGAAACCCCGCGTAGCCGCTTACATGCATGATCTGGATGAGGAGCTCTGGAAACTGGGCGTTCCCGCCAAAACAAAACATAACGAGGTTGCTCCTGCTCAGCACGAGCTGGCACCCGTTTTTGATACCGCAAACGTGGCAGTTGACCACAACCAGCTGACCATGGAAGTGATGAAAAAGGTAGCCGACAAACATGATCTGGCCTGCCTGCTCCATGAGAAACCCTTCGAGGGCATCAACGGAAGCGGAAAACACAACAACTGGTCCATCATCACCAATACCGGCAGCAACCTTCTGGATCCGGGCAAAACACCGGCAGAAAACACACAGTTCCTGGTATTCCTCACCGCTGTCATCAAAGCTGTGGATGATTACGCAGATCTTATGAGGATCTCCGCCGCCACCCCGGGTAACGATCACCGTCTGGGGGCCAATGAGGCACCGCCAGCCATCGTTTCCATGTTCCTCGGTGATGAGCTCACTGCTATCCTTCAGGCCATCGAGAACGACACCTATTTCAGCGGCCAGCACAGAGTCCAGCTGGATATCGGAGCTCATGTCCTTCCTCATTTCTTCAAGGACAACACCGACCGGAACCGTACCTCCCCCTTTGCCTTCACCGGTAACAAATTCGAATTCCGTATGCTTGGTTCCGGTCAGTCTGTGGCAGGTCCGAACACCGTTCTGAACACTGCGGTTGCAGAGGTTCTCTCCCAGTTCTACGATGAGCTGAAGGATACACCGGCAGATCAGATGGAATCCGCAGTCCATGAATGGATCAAAAAGACCGTCAAAGCACACAAACGGATCATCTTCAACGGAAACGGTTATACCGATGAATGGGTAGAAGAGGCAGAAAAACGTGGTCTTTTCAACCTGAAATCCACACCGGAGGCCCTTCCGCAGTTTATCGCAGAAAAGAACGTGGATCTTTTCCTGAAACATCATATTTTCACCAAAGAAGAAATCCATTCCCGTTATGAGATTCTTCTGGAAAACTATGTAAAGACCATCCAGCTGGAGTCCAAGACCATGCAGGAAATGCTCAGCAAAGACTTCCTTCCTGCTGTATCCCGCTTCGCAGGAGAGGTTTCCAAGAGCGTTCTGGACAAAAAAGCGCTCCTGCCCTCCATCAAAGCAGAGAAAGAACTGGCTCTCGTGGAATCTCTTACCGCTGCCTATGAGACCCTGTCCGAAGGCAACGACAAGCTGAAAGCTCTCACAGAGGAGGTTTCTTCCATGGAATCCATGCAGGAAGCCGCTACCTTCTGCCATGACAAGGTTCTGGCTCTCATGGATGAACTCCGTGCCGTAGCAGACGAAGCAGAGACCAGAATTCCGGAAAAAGAACTGCCTTATCCGACCTACGATCAGCTGCTCTTTTCCGTCTGAACGCTTTCCTTTTTCTTCAGGTACGCTCATCCCCCTCTTTTACAAAAGTAAACTGACTGGAAAGCGAGGAATCGACACATGGAACTGGATCCTTCCTGTGAAATCAAAGAGGAATGCGGCATTTTCGGTATCTTTGCAAAAGAAGGTACCGAAGCCGCTCCTTCTATTTACTATGGCCTGTGTGCCCTGCAGCACCGCGGCCAGGAATCCTGTGGTATTGCCGTCAGCGATACCACGGGGCCGAAAGGCAACATGAGCTCCCATAAAGATCTGGGACTCGTCAACGAAGTTTTTAAAGAAGAAACCCTTCATTCCCTTCATGGAAACCTGGGTATCGGCCACGTCCGCTACTCCACCACAGGAGGAAATTCCGCCAGTAACGCCCAGCCTCTGGTGCTCAATTACGTCAAGGGTACTCTGGCTCTGGCCCACAACGGAAATCTGGTCAACACAGAAGAACTCCGCCGGGAATTTGAAGAGAACGGCGCCATCTTCCACACTACCACAGATTCTGAGGTCATCGCCTACTGTGTGGCAAGAGAACGGGTCCACAGTACAAGCGTGGAGGAAGCCATCAAAAAAACCGCGGCAAAGATCCGCGGAGCCTATGGTCTGGTCATCGCCAGCCCCAGAAAACTGGTGGGTGTGCGTGATCCCCTGGGATTAAAACCTCTCTGTATCGGAAAAAGAGAGGATGCCTACGTCATCGCCTCGGAAAGCTGTGCGCTTTCTGCCGTCGATGCAGAATTTATCCGGGATGTCCTTCCCGGTGAGATCGTGACAATAACCAGCGAGGGCATCAAATCCGACACAAGCCTGTGCCAGGAAAAACATGCCCACTGTATTTTCGAATATATTTACTTTGCCCGGCTGGACAGCCATCTGGACGGCATTTCCACCTACGAAGCTCGCATCCGGGGCGGCGCTGCACTGGCAGCCGCTTATCCCGTAGAGGCAGATATCGTAGTCGGCGTTCCGGATTCCGGTCTTGCCGCAGCCAAGGGCTATTCGGAGGCATCCGGGATTCCCTTTGCCCTTGCCTTCCACAAAAACAGCTATGTGGGCCGGACCTTCATCAAACCCACCCAGAAAGAGCGGGAATCCGCCGTCCGGGTGAAATTAAATGTCATTGAGCCCGTGGTTCGCGGCAAACGCATCGTCCTTGTGGATGATTCCATCGTCCGCGGCACGACCATCGCCAACCTCATCCACATGCTGAAAAAGGCCGGAGCCTTAAGCGTCCATGTACGCGTGGCCTCCCCGCCCTTCCTGCACCCCTGCTACTTCGGCACGGATGTCCCCTCCAATGATCAGCTCATCGCCTGTTCGCACAACCTGGAAGAGATCCGCGACTCCATCGGTGCAGACTCCCTGGGATACATGAAAATCGAAGATTTACCTTCCATGGTCGGAGACCTCCCTCTCTGCTGTGCCTGCTTCGACGGCAACTATCCCATGAACATTCAGTAATTGCGGAAACGGTCCTCCGTTTTCCGATTACACATATCACATTTTTCTTTTACTACTTGCAGGAAAAACGGCTTCCGAGGATCGGGAGCCGTTTTTCTGGTGAGATAATTATTCTTTCTTGCCTATAGGCATTATAGCATATGTAAATCTGAAAATTAATATACCTGATTTCAATTGCAGCTTTCTTTACTTCAACCATTTTTTAACTCTGTTATCAATTTTTGATATTGATACATCGTGTTTAAATAATCTCGATATTTAAAAGTGTTTTTTACAATTTCTTCTTCATTAATACCTCGTATAATCTTAATATATGCTTCAAATAAAGAACAATTAGAATAAAATGTATCTAAATTCGGATCATATACTAAGCATACATAACTTTTATTAAAAAATCTTTGGTAATAATACTTATAAAAATTTTTTACACTTTCATCATTGATAACAATCCATATCTTTGATCTATCTAAATTAATTAAATTAGAGTTAAGTGTCGCATATGTAACTTTATCTATACCTGAAAGCGTAGTCTCTTTTAATGAAAACTTTTCATATAATTTTTCTAAAAATTCTTTGTATTTCATTTCCGGAACAACTATATCTTTCTGGTACATCGTTTGTAATTGTTCTATATAATTTGATTTAGTTTCATCAATATAGAAATTTTCATTTTTAAACACTTGTTGTCCCATTAATTTCTCCTATTCTTATCCAAAAATTTTCATTATAAAAATATGCTTGTAATCCGGTTGTTTTTATGCGAACTTTACTTACCCTTTCAGGAATTGTACATGTTCCTATAACTGCAGATTTTCTGCGCATGGCAGGAAAAAGAACCATTAAACCATACCGGAAGTAACTGGATGAAATATATCCCGTTGTTCCTGTACTCTTTCCGGCGGAATATAGAAACCAGTTATTATGAGCAGAAAACATTCTGGTCTTTTTGCAGCTACATGGTGCGGATTCACAAAGGGATTGAGATGCTGGTCAATCTGATCAATATCAGCTACTGTGCAATGAAACTGTTGCCGTATCAGGAATAAAATCTACATGGATGATGAACATCGGCTGGTTCACCGACAGGGATATCATTTATAAAGTGGTGTTTCATAAGACACCTACCTTAATAAATTACACTTGTTATATATTTTTCGCAAGGTTGAGTATTGACTACCATTGAGACTTTATCACATACTTCCGTCTTCTTCACATTCGCCCAGATCTGAAGCAAACTTTCTGTCTGACTTTCTTCATTTTCCCGTGTCCAGAACCATGTATAAAGACCACCATCCAATGTTGCAGAAGGATAAGAAAGAAGACGATATTCGATTCCCAAATTCTCCCTAAACTGGTCAAGAACTACATCTTTAAAATCATTCAAATTCTCTCCTGTAAATTCAATTCGCACCGTGTCCAGTCCGCTAAGACCGGACGCATCGTCTGCAAACTCCAGAAATACCGTTCCTTCCTCTGTTCCATATGTCACTTTTTCTGCTGCCCTATAAATAACTCTGCCCAGTTCCTTATCCTCTGACTCAAAATCAAGAGTTTCACCAAGGAACTCTTCCGCTTCTTCCTTTGACAGATTCCAAGGCAAGCCTTGATAAGTAAAATCCTCTGTCTGCACGAAACTGGAAACGTCTATTTCTTTCTCTCGATTTTCAACCGGTTTCATCCGCACTACGGCCGCTGCCAACTGACTGGTATTACCATTTATAATATGTCCCAACATAATCATATTTCTCCAGTCATCCCGCTCCTGAAACCAGGTTCTCTGATTCATCATACTGTCATCTGTAATCTGCACATCTTCTGTAACATAGGTCGGTTCACCTAAAAGCTCTTCAAAACTCTCATTCAGCTGTTTCCAAAGTGCAGTCCCTTCTTCCAGCGGCAGCGTTTCAAAATTAAATTGCATATTATAGAGACCGTCTTCCTCATAGAAATCACATTCCAGCTGTGCCTGATAATCCTTCCAGGAATAAGCTTTATCAGCTTTGTAAATCTCACTTCCTTCGATCTGTGGTAAATCTTCAGGCTGCTCCAAAGTTACATCAAGATATTTTTCCACCTCTTCTTCAGAACTTCCCCAGGCAAGTGTTCCGTACTGATAAGTGCCATCGGTCTGTACCCAATCGCTAAAACAAAGTTCAAAAGGATCTGTATTATTTTCTTCCGCAGAAATATTTATTACTAATATAAAAAGCAATATAGCTGTAAACGCAATCAATTTTTCTTTCTTCATTAACACAGACCTCCCTGACTAAATTTCACCTAAAAAATATTTTCATTTTTTAATACCACTGTCCACCTTTACACGGCTTTACATTATTGCATATTGAATGTACTTCATAACATTCATGCCATCCCCCACTAATTATCGGATCATACTGACGCACTTTACATTGTGGACAAATATATCCTCTATATGTTGAAATATAGTATTTAATTGTACAACTGCTCTTATTATAACATTTTCCTGAGCCATCACTCTTTTTTTCATTATTACATTCTAAAACAGTAAAGCTACTTACAGGGCAATACGGACACATCCCTATAAGAGAAATAGAATCGTCCCCAAAACCACTTCTATTTGATTTAGCTGATGTTTTAAACGGTACTACTAACATTATAATCATACATAAAGAGAGCATAATTTTAATAAAGCTCTTTTTCCTCATATCAATTCCTCCATTTAAAAATAAAATCACATTTTTAGTTAATTTAAAATTTGCCACCACATTATTATCACTTCCTTTCTATATAGTCAGTTAATTTTTATGTATTCTCATTTTTTTACAACTTCTTTTGTCTACATCTTATCATTATTTGTATTTTTTTGTCAACAATTATTTATTTCATCTAGGTATTTTATTATATTTATATTTGTGCTATATTATATTTATCCGAAAGGAGGGAATCGTTTTTGGCCAGAAACGACAGCTTACGAAGGGGAAATAATATAGAAATGTTGATTTTATCCATTTTGTCAACCGAAGATTGCTATGGATATCAGCTTTCCCTTTTAATCAAAGATTACTCTCAGGGAAAAATATCTCTTCCCGAGGGATCGCTTTACCCGGCTTTATACAAATTAGTAGATAACGGTCTGATATCCGATGAAAAAAGACAGGTCGGCAAGCGACTTACCCGTGTTTATTATCATATGGAACCGGAAGGAAAAGATTATCTGAATCAATTGATTGAAGAATACAATTCTCTTCACTCTGGTATTCAATCAATCCTCAACAAGACAAAGGAAGGAGACGAACTTACTCATGTTCAAAAAACGCAATGATTTTGATCAGTATTTAAAAAATGTTCGGATTTCTTTTCCCGTGTTTCATAAAGCGGAGCGTCGGTTTTTTCAGGATTTTTCCGCTAACGTGCGGGAATATCAGGCTATCCATCCTATGAGTACACTTTCTGATTTAGAAGGAGAGTTTGGACGCCCAAAGGATATCATTATGGATTATTTTTATAATATGAACTCCTCTTCTTATCTTCTCTATATGAAAAGGGCCCGCTATTTAAGAATTATTACTGGTGCTGTTATCGTTTTCCTTTTATTTAGCGCTGTTGCAGAAAGTTATCTTTATTTTACTATGTATAAAGAATGGGCTGCCACTAAAGTAACAACAGAACAATCTGTCATTTATTATCTGGATGATTAACACACATGGAGGAATTTTATTATGAAGAACGTAAAAACTTTTTTGTTTACAATAATAGGTATTTTTCTTCTATTTTCTTGTTCTGCATCTGCCGCTTCTACGGTTACAACATCCGAAATTTATTCCTTAGCAAACGGGGATTACTTAGAAACTATTCTGATTCAGGATTCAACTTCAAGAGCAACGTCTTCTACAAAAAGCGGTCAGAAAACTACATACTATAAATCTTCATCGGGAGTAACTTTATGGTCTGTAACTGTAAAAGCAAGTTTTTCTTATACTTATGGAAAATCCAGCACCTGTACCTCTGTTACTGGAAGTTCTGCTTCCAGTTCTGTTGCTTGGAAAGTTTCCAGTGCTTCTTCTAAAAAAAATGGGAATACAGCAACTGCATCAGCAACTGGGTATCACTATACCAATGGTGCTTTAGTCGAATCTTTATCCCGATCTGTTTCTCTTTCCTGTGATATATACGGATCTTTATCGTAACTTTTTATTTTTCTCCAAAAAAATCTGGGTGAAATCGTTTTTATGGATTTTCACCCAGATTTTGCTGATATCCTATCTGGCACTATTCAAATGGAGCTCTAATTATCTATCCGATAACTACTTTTTTCTGTTCAATAAAATCAAGCAAAAAAAGTTACTATACAATACTCATACTTTCTTTCATCCATTCTTCCACTTTATCCCTGCTGATTTTCACTGCTTCTGCAATCTTATCGACAGGCAGCCCCATCTCAGCCAGAGAAAGCGCTGTTTCTCTGGCTTTCTTTAATTCGCCTTCAGCTACACCAGCCTCAATACCAGCTTCATACTCTGCCTTACGAAGTTTCTGCTCCTCCTCTTCTTTGTTGTATTCAAAGATACTCACGGCAATCACCTCCGCACGATTTGCTCTCAGAATTTTTTCCAAAATGATTTCTGAAATGTATTTAAGATCCACAATAGAAATGTCTTGAAAGAAATATGCTTTGTTTTCATAGTAACATGTATTCTGATTGTTTGCAATCCATTTTCTGTATCACTTTCAAATTGTGTAGTAGTTTTTTTATACTATACCCACCTTCAACTTTTATTTGACTTTTGATAGCATAAATGCTATCATATATATAGAATAAATACTTCCCCCGGAGAACATATACTAATGTACAACATTGAATTTTACGAAGACTTCAATGGCAGATCAGAGCTTTGGTAGTTTCTTGAAGTCCTTCGAATCAAAGCTGCTACAAACAAAGATGCCCGTATTCAATACAAGCAGATAAGTTTGTACATTCAGCTCCTCGAAGATAATGGTACACGGCTTAACGAAAATATTACAAAACATCTCGATGACGATATCTGGGAACTGCGCCCAGGTAATAACCGTGTTTTATATTTCTATTTCAAAAACGATACTTTTGTACTTTTGCATCAATTCCGTAAAAAAACACAAAAGACACCCAAACGCGAAATTGATAAAGCAAAAGCTGAACGCGACGATTACCTTGCCCGAAAGGAGGCTAAATAGTTATGAAAACCTGGAGTGACTATAAAGAGCATGTAAGAACTGTTGATCCTGAAATGGGAAAAGAAATGGACGAAGTTGAAAATATCTCAGCCATTATAAGCGCTATGGTTGAACAGCGTACTTCTCTTGGTCTTAGTCAGAGAGAACTTGCTGCTATGTGTGGTATTCCACAGTCTTCTGTAGCACGTATTGAGTCCTGCAAAACAACTCCTAATCTTGGAACATTACTCAATATTTTTCAACATCTTGGTCTACAGCTTACTGTAAGTCCAATAAAACAAACTGTATAAAATCAAAAAGTTATATGATTCAAAGATTTTTCTGGAAAACGGCTTCCAATAATTAGGAAGCCGTTTTTCTATATCACTTTATAAACGGGATTCCACATAATCCCGGCCACAGTTTTTGCAGAAGAGAGAATATTTTGGATTGTATTCCCCGCAGTCCGGGCAATACCAGTCTCCATTTTCCAGAGGAATTACAGGAACCAGCTTCGGCGGAGCAGCTGTTTTTCCCAGTTCTTCTGCCTGAGCTTCGATCGCCATCGCACCAAGCGGAGCCAGTGAACTGCCCTTCTGCCCGGTACCTGCCAGAGAAGAAGCGATTTTATCAGTAAATTTCAATAAAATCTTGGAGCCGCAACGCTGGCAGAACTGTGTTCCTGGAAGATTCTCAAAGCCACATTTTTTACATACAATACACTTTTTCATAGATTTCTTCTCCCTATATCACTCTTGAGAACTATGCAGTATTTACGCGATATCCTGTACTATCTTTTTCGCCGTTTCATAAGAATCCTTTTCCACATAAACTCCGCTCTCACTCTTATGCTCAATCCCCGACACCACAGTCCGGTAAAAAATCATATGCACCAGATCGGAGAGAAAGTTAGATTTGATGGGTTCTACAGAATAGTTAATGTGATTCTGATCCAGTCTTTTTTTGATCTGGATCATCTGCGACGTGTCCTGTATCGTACATAATAATTTCTTCATACCTGATCTCCTCTCTGTTTTTTCACAATTTACTTTTATTTTATAAGTTTTCCGATATTTCTATATCTGCATCTTATCATCGAACTTATCTGTTGTCAATCAGATATTACTATTTCCCCAGTTATTTTCCTTAAATACGTCTTGCAAACAATCATGCTATATATTACTATAATTATAAAGCATGTTTTTGTTTTTATGCTTCCAATTTCCTGCGAACAAACCGTGCGGAGGTGATTGCCGTGAGTATCTTTGAATACAACAAAGAAGAGGAAGAACTCAAACTTCGCAAAGCAGAATATGAGGCCGGAATAACGGAAGGTGAAGCCCGTGGTGAAGAACGTGGAATTGCCATTGGTGAAACACGTCTGAGCACATTAATTACACAGCTGCTTAACGACGGAAAAGAAGCAGAAATCCAGCAGGTATTAACGAATCCAGTTTTCCGGGAAGAGATGTATAAAAAATATGGCAAATCTTAAGTGAAAAACTGATCCCTTGTGAAACGCTCCCAGAAAGCGTATCATATTAAGAAAAACTACCGGAGGTCTGCCCATGTTCCAGAAATCTTTTCCTCTTACCGATAAAACCTGTTTTCTCTATGGAAATCCCCAGCCATCCCACCTTCTGATCCAGCCCATTGGGGCTCAGGATCTTTCCGGCGGACTGGAAAAAGAGGTTGCCTGCCTGAAAAAAATGGCCGGAGAAGATTTTCTTCTTGCGGCCTTCGAGATCAGAAACTGGAATCAGGAGCTCTCTCCCTGGGAAGCTCCGCCGGTCTGGGGGACGGAAGCTTTTGGAAACGGTGCCGCAGAGACTCTGGATTTTATCCTCAGAAATCTCCTGCCGGAACTGAAACGCCGCTTCTCTCTTTCCTCAGAGCTTCCGGTAATTCTGGGCGGTTATTCCCTGGCGGGACTTTTTTCCCTCTGGGCCGCCTGTCAGACAGATGTTTTCTCCGGCATTGCCGCTGTCTCTCCCTCTGTCTGGTTTCCGGGCTGGATGGAGTACGCCCTTTCCCAACCCATCCAAACCGGACGCATCTATCTCAGCCTCGGTGATAAAGAAGAACGTACAAAGAATCAGACCATGAAGACCGTCGGAGACAATATCCGTAAGCTTTATCAGCATTATTCTGCTCCGGACTCTGTCTTATCCTGCACAGAAGAGCTTCACCATCCACAGCCGGAGGAACAGCCTTCCACTCGACATTTTCTTCTCTCCTGCACTCTGGAATGGAATCCCGGCGGACATTTCCAGCACCCGGAAGAACGGACCGCGCAGGGGTTTGCATGGAGTATATCATAGCTATCCGTCCCTTTTCCCCCAAAAAATAGAACTGATAAGCCATTCCTATAATCAAAAAGCTTCCATACCGCAACGGGATTCCATCCCTTGGTACAGAAGCTTTTCCTTTTTTATAATTTAAAACACCGCTCAATATCCCTGATATTTCCGAGCACCAGCATGGTCGCATCATCGCTGAGAAGGGTACCGGGTGTGATGCCAAGATCCATCTGGCCATCCTCTTTCAAGGCCATGATATTGATCTTGTACTTTTTCCGGATATCCAGCTGACCTACGGTTTTTCCTACCCACTCCTCCGGGATCGTCACTTCAAAGATCGCATGCTCGTCATCCAGCTCAATATAATCCAGGATATGGTCTGCACTATACCGGATAGCAGTCCAGGCTGCCAGCTGCTTCTCCGGGTAAACCACTTCATCTGCACCATTTCTTAAAAGGAACTTTGCATGCACATCTCTGGCTGCTCTGGATACCACCATTTTCGCCCCCAGCTCCTTCAGAAGGGAAGTCGCTTCCAGGGAACTCTGAAAATTATCTCCGATCGCCACAATACATACATCGAAATTACTTACTCCAAGAGAACTCAAGAAAGCCTCGTTGGTGGCATCTCCGATCTGGGCATTGGTCACATATGGAAGTGCCGCCTCCACCCGTCTTTCTTCTTTATCTACCGCCATGATCTCATGATGAAGCTCATCCAGTTTCATGGCCACATGTCTTCCGAATCTTCCTAACCCGATCAGTAAAATTGACTTTGTCATAACCGCTTATAAATCCTCCATTCCTGTTTTCATCCTTCTCACGTTCTCCGTGATCCGATGCCATGGCTCCGTCTGACCCGAAGGCCAGCCGCCTTTCCACACTTCTTTTTCACCTGTTAACCGACCGTGATCTTCTCCTCCGGGAATCTCGCCGCATCTCTTCGTTTCTCAGAGACTGCCGCAAAGATCAGCGTCAGACCGCCGACTCTTCCCAAAAACATCAGTCCGATAAGAATGGCTCTTGATACACCGCCAAGCGTCGGTGTCGCACCGAGGGAAAGCCCTACCGTTCCCACTGCAGAAGCCGTCTCAAAAAGAGCGGTCTTCATAGAAATCCCTTCGATCGTACTGATTGCGATTCCTCCGGTAAGGAAAAGTGTCAGATACATAAGAAGAATCGTGGCGGCATTTTTTACTGTTTCGTCAGTGATCCTTCTTCCAAAGAAATGAACATGCTCTTCATGTACAAACACAGAAAGTGCCGATCCGTAAAGGACTGCCAGTGTTGTCGTCTTCAGACCACCTGCCGTTGATCCCGGAGAACCACCAATCAGCATGAGAAACACCATCAGAACCTGTCCACCCTCTCCCATTTTGGAAAGATCCGTTGTATTAAATCCGGCCGTTCTCGGCGTTACCGCCTGGAAAAGTGAAGACAGGAACCGTTCTTTTACCGGAAGATCTGCATATTCCATAAAGAAATAAAACACTGCAGGCACCAGGATCAGAGCTGCTGATGTTACCAGGACCACCTTTGTCTGCAGCCGGTATTTCTTAAACTGGAGACCTTTTTCCTGTATATCTTTCCACACAAAGAAACCGATTCCGCCGGTAATGATCAGTGCCATGATCACAAGATTCACCACCGGCTGCCCCTGATAGGCGGTCAGAGAAGAAAATTTTTCCCTGAATCCCATCAGATCAAAACCTGCATTACAAAACGCCGAAACCGAATGGAAAAGTGCATACCAGAGTCCTTTTCCAACTCCCATTTCCCCACAGAAGACAAAGGCCAGAAAAACGGCCCCCGTAAGTTCCATTACCAGAGTTGCCCGGAGAATAAATCCGGTCATCCGCACGATTCCTCCCATCTGCGGGGCAGAGATCGAATCCTGCATCGTACTTCTCTGCATCAGCCCGATCTTTCTTCCGGACAGTGATGTGATAAAAACCGCTACCGTAACCACTCCCATACCGCCGATCTGGATCAGCAAAAGGATTACTGCCTGACCGAAACCGGACCAGTAAGTGGCCGTGTCCTGCACAACCAGACCTGTCACGCAGGCTGCTGAAGTTGCCGTAAAAAGTGCATCCGCAAAGCTCGCTCCCCTTCCGTCCCTGGTTGCCCAGGGAAGCATAAGGATCAGACTTCCTGCCAGGATCAGAAGTGCAAAACCTAAAATGATCACCTGGAAGGATCTGATATGACGATGGGGCTTTCTGTTTTCTTCCATCCCCTTCATACCACCGGAACCCTTGATCCCGCTCATTCCTTTCCTGTTTCCGGACGCTCTCCCGCCGGAATCCTTGATACTTCCGTATCCTCCTTTTTCAATAATTGCCATAAAAATCTCCATTCCATCCATTCACCCATCTGTTATCCCTACACAGCGGCTTCCGGACATATACCCGTTTACAGTAAATCCAGGGAAGCAAAAGCTTCATCTGAAAGGAGTGCCCCTTCCGTCTCTACCACCTTCGCAGATACCCGGTTTGCTGTGGCAATGGCCTCTTCTATAGTCTTGCCACACTGAAGTCCGGCAATCACCGCACCGATATGCGAGTCTCCGGCTCCAATGGTATCCAGCTGTTCTGCCGGTACCCCTGGAATGGTTTCTTCTTTTTCTCCATCATAATAATAACAGCCGTCTGCTCCCAGAGTAACGATCACCGTATTTTGCGTAAACCGATGGATTTCCTCTGCTGCCGCCTTCAGCTCCTCTTTTCCGGTATAAGAAGTGATCTCCTGCTGATTCAGATGAAGAATGGGATGCAGGGCAAAAACCCGTTCCAACCGCTTTGGATCCAACAGTGTGATTCTCGGACCCGGAGCAAAAAATACGGTAAACTCCGGATGCTCCTCCAGATAAGAAAGGATATTCGTTCCGGTCTCTTCTTCAATCTCCAAACCGCAAATGTATACGCTGTTGATTTCAGAAGCATCCAGAGCATCAAACCATTCCTTTTGAAATCGATACTCAGCCCCATGATAACAGGCAAAAGTTCTCTCTCCGTCATCTTCCACAAAACAGTAACAGCAGCCGTTTTCTGTCTCCGGCTTCGGCACCGGAGAAACGATTCCTCTCTCTGCCAGTGCATTTCTTACAAAATCTCCATACGCCCCGGTTCCCACTGGGAAAAAAGGAATATACGGAACTTTAAAATGCCGGATCGTATCCGACGCATTATAGGCACAGCCTCCCAGTGACATTTTCTGTGATGTTACATGCACATCCTCGCTCTTCTCCGGTAAGTGAGGCAGATGGATCACCACATCCACCACCGCCGAGCCGATCACCAGTACTTTCTTCATTCTAACAACCTCCAGGTCATTTTTATCAACCATAACATTCTATCACGTTTTTATTTTTATTCCTACAGAAACATTTTCAAAACTACCACTTCCATCTCGATATAGCTGCACTTATGTATAATTCTACACAAAAACGCCCCGGAAAAAGAATACTCTCTTTCCGGGGCATACTCAGACTCTTATTTTTCTTCCAGTTCTTTCCAACAGGGAATAGATACAGCGGCTCCTTTTCTCGTAACTGCCTCTCCTGCCGCAGCTGTAGCTTTTTTCAGACTCTCTTCCACTCCATAGCCTCTTCCTCTGGCAGAAAGAAAATAGCCGGTAAACGTATCTCCAGCGGCTGTAGTATCTATCACCTTCACTTTCTTCGCCGGACAATACACAGTTTCTCCATTTCCTACATACCAGGCGCCTTTCTCTCCGTAAGTCAGAACAAAATCTGCATTCGGATACTTTGCCTGCAAACGCTTTAAAATCTTCTCCGGTTCTTTTTCTCCGGTCATCTGCCCGCCTTCCACTTCATTTAAAAGAAAAAGAGAAACTTTCTCGAGGGGCCAGTTCAGGATTTTTTCTTCAAAAGGAGACGGATTCAGAACAATCTTCATTCCTTTTTCCCACGCCTTCGTGATAATCTCTGCAGTTACATTGATCTCATTTTGAAGTATCAGAATATCTTCTGCCTGAAAATGCTCCAACACCTCGTCCACATATTCCAGCGTCCACTGCCGATTGGCCCCACCAAAAAGTACGATACTGTTCTGGCCTGTCTGGTCGATCTGGATGATGGCCTTTCCGGTATGACCCTCTTTTTTTCTGAGAAAAGTATCCTTGATTCCATTCTCTCTTGCTTCCTGACAGATACGTTCTCCGTCTGCCTCTCCCACCAGCCCGGCAAGATAAACCTCTGCTCCGGCCTTCGCAAGAGCCACCGCCTGATTGAAGCCCTTCCCTCCGCAGGCGGATTCCATAGTCTGCGATGCAATGGTTTCTCCAGGCATCACAATATGATCAAGAAAATAGTTATCATCATAATTCAAAGAACCCATTACCAGAAACGCCATACCTAACACTCCTTTAAACTTTCAGCTCGATTTCTGCTTCCTTACAGATTTCCTCAATTTCTTTCATTGTATCTGCTGTCTCTTTCTTCAGCAGATCCTGCTGAGGTGCTCTCATTCCTCCTACCGGCAATCCCCTGAGCGCAAGAGCCTGCTTAAACCAGGACATATTTGCCCCACAGTGCAGCAGATTACAAAGCTTAATACATACCTTCTGCCATTTCTGCATGGCAGGAATATCCTTATGCTTCCAGGCCTCATATACAGCAACAAAAGGCTCTGGGAAAACACCTGCCACACCGGACACTGTACCGTCACAGCCCATCAACAACAGTTCTGCAAACATTTTATCACACCCGTGAAGCACTGAAAAGTTCGGAATTTCAAGGTATTCCAAGGTTCTCATCATGTCCGGATAACTATATTTAATTCCAATAACATTTTCGCAATTTTCTGTAATCTGCTCTGCTGTTGTTTTTTTCAGATCATTACCGGAACACTGTGGGATATTGTATAGATAAATTGGAAATTCTGCAGGAACCAGAGAAGAAATTTTCTCATAATAAGCTGTCATCTCTTTATCTGTTACTCCAAGGAACATTGGCGTTACCACGCCAACACCGTCTGCCCCTGCCCCTGCCGCCTGTCCTACCAGACCGCAGGACGCAATGTAATGAATTTTTCTGCAGGCAGGCTTTCCAGTAACAAGAATATGCTCCAACCCTTTGGGAATCATCGTTGCCAGTGGCACATACCAGCCATCCGCATTCTGACCACTCATGGGATGACCCAGAATTTTTACGATCCAGTCCTCTCGTTCCGTCTTTCCTTCTTTGATTTCCTCAGGTGTAATATCATACTCCGTAAATCCGGAAGGTTCCCAAGTCTGATGATATGCTTTTGATACGTTGGCATAAGTATCCAGAAGCTGTGCTTTTTCAAATCCAGGAATATAACGGGTAAAAAATTTATGTACCAGCCATTGCTGCTGTCTTACCGTATTAATCGCTTTCGCATATTCCTTTGGGTCAGCCACATTAGTATTATGCAAAGTATCATCAATAACCCAGTAGGCTCCCACACCGTCTTTTTCATAAAAGAACATCAGTACATCACACATTCTCTCAATCAGCTTATAACGGGGATCATCTTTTACTGCCTGCTGCAAAGCCTTTGTAAATCCATGGATAGCAAGCGGAGCTCCTGCTTTTACCAGCTGTTCCATTTCCTCCGGATCCGGGGTTTTTCCTACCATGGGTCGCAAAAACCATTTATCGTCCGGGTTTTTACGGATATAATCGATGACTTTTTCAATATCAATTTCTCCGACTCTTGGCAATGTTCCCACATACGCCTTTGGCCAACTGAATTTTTTTCCTGCCAGAGCACAGACAGAAGCCCCCTGAGTAGTATCCACAATCCGTTTTGCAAATACGGCAAATTTATCAAATTCTCCCTGCAGGATTACATCATCCATATGATCAGCATAAACTTTATGGATATTTTCTCTTGTCCAAGACTCTTCGCTAGTGGTCTTGAAAGCTGCATCATAATTGGAATACCAGGACATATCCAGGAACATGTCACCGATACCAATTTCAGAACCTGCCTCATAGGTAGGATCGCCGGTTCTGGATTTGTATTCTTCTATAATGCTGTCTAAAAACTGCGGTTTTCCATCTACCATTTCCCAATGAACACCTTCTACACCATAGTTCATCAGATATCCGCCTTCTTCACTGTACAGCCAGTCTACAAATTTCATAACAATTTCTTTGTTTTCTGTGTCCGTATTGATTCCCCACACATTGTAGTAGTTATTGGGATGACCATAATTTACAGTCTCACCTTCGTCATTTGCAAGGAACATAATCGGCTCCAGTTTTGCATCCGGATCTGTCTCGCGCAGAGTCTTGTTCAGAGTATCCAGGAATACCGGGTTATCATAGTAGAAAAGATATTTTCCTGTTCCCAGTCCAGATTTCCAGTCATCCGCAGAGACAATCAGATACTAAACAAGCTATCACCTACAGAGTTTCCAACTATCTTCTCAAGCCCTGCAATGAGAACCAGATTATAGAAGCTGTAAAAAAAGCTTCTGTGGAGATACGAAAGAGAAAAAAGATAAAAGAACTTATACCGGATACTGCTCTTACGGATGTTCCCCGTTACCAATACAAAGATTATATCAATCAGACTTTAGATTACATTGATACACATTTTTCTGATCCGGAATTGTCTTTGAAAAAAATCGCCTCCGATGTTCTGTTTATGAATGTTGATTACTTAAGCCGTGAATTTTTACGACAGACTGGACAAAAATTTACGGACTACCTCACCAAACTGCGTATCACAAAAGCAAAAGCCCTTTTGAAAAATGCTTCCTACGAAAAAATTTATGTAGTTGCAGAGCAAGTAGGCTTTTCCAATAACCCTCAGTATTTTGTTCAGCTTTTTAAAGCAGCTACTGGGCAAACACCAAAAGCCTGGGCAAAAATGCAACAAGCCTCGGAAAAAGAAACATAATTGCCTCTCTTTTTCAAATGTGATATGCTTTACTCAAAACTTTGATATTTCAGAAAGTGAGGTTTTCCTCTATGAAAACAATTCAAATAAGAAACATCACCATCGGCGAGGGCCGTCCAAAGATCTGCGTTCCTGTCGTGGGACAGACGGAAGAAGACATCCTCCGGGAGGCTGCCGGATTTGCTTCTCTTCCTGTCGATGTTGTGGAATGGCGGGCTGACTGGTTTCAGGATGTTTTTGATACCGAAAAAGTCCTGCACACGGCAAAAGCTCTACGTTCTGCTCTCGGTGAGCTTCCGCTTCTTTTTACCTTCCGCACCGCAAAGGAAGGCGGCGAAAAAGAAATTTCCGCTGAAGCTTACAGAAAATTGAATCTCGCGCTGGCAGCCAGTGGTTTCGTGGATCTCATCGATGTGGAACTCTTCTCCGGAGACGAGCTGGTAAAAGAACTCATCCGGGAGGCACACAGCCATGGAGTAAAAGTCATTGCTTCCAATCATGACTTCCACAAAACGCCCTCTAAAGAAGAACTCATCCATCGTCTGCGTCTGATGCAGGATTTTGATGCCGACCTCCCGAAAATTGCCGTCATGCCAACCTGCCGCCAGGACGTTCTCACGCTCCTGAGTGCCACTCTGGAAATGGCAGAAACCTACGCAGACCGCCCGATCATTACTATGTCCATGTCCGGAACCGGTGTGATCAGCCGCCTTACCGGAGAATTTTTCGGTTCTGCTCTGACCTTCGGAGCCGCCGCAAAAGCCTCTGCTCCCGGTCAGATCCCTGTATCTGAACTGGAAACTGTTCTCTCTGTGATCCATAAGAGCTGCTGAGCAACTCGGACCCTGAAAAAGTCCTATGTTTCACGTGAAACATAGGACTCTCTTTTTGTGAAACGCCGCACAATATTTCACATGAAACATGCTTACCACGTTGTCAAACCGTTTTCTCTGAAACCTCTATCTTCTTTCGGACCAGGCGATCACCTTTCTCACCAGTTCTTCACAGATTTCTTTTTTATTTTTTCCATCTGTCTCAATGATGATGTCTGCCGCCGCTTCATATTTTTCACGACGTTTCTCCATAAGTTCTGCGATAAATTCTATGCTCTTATTTTTCTCCAACAAAGGCCTGTCATGATCGTCCTTCGTTCTTTGAAGAATGGTTTCCGGACAAGCTGTCAGCAGGACGGTACAGCCGCTTTTCTTCATCTCTGCCACATTGCAATCCCTCATAGCTACTCCACCGCCACAGGAAACCACGACTCTGGAACAGGATCCCACCTCCTTGAGAAGTTTTGTTTCCAGCTCCCGGAAATAAGCCTCGCCATGAACCTCAAAGATATCTGAAATACTCATGCCTTCCCGCTTTGCAATGATCTGATCCATCTCTATTACTTCCATGGATAATTCCCGATTCAAAAAATCTGCCACTGTGGATTTTCCACAGCCCATGAAACCAATAAGAAAAATATTCTGATCCAGCAGCTTTTCCGCCTGAATCTTCTTTGCCCCTTTATAAATGCTGAAAAACACATCTTCCACTTCCTGTTTATGCGGCTTTCCCACTGTCTCACTTTTCAGCCATTTCTGAATTCCCATCTCCTGCTCTCTCTGAAAAAACGGAAGGCCATGCTCTTTCTTATATAAAGTGATCTCTTCTATCCCCTTGTTTCTCTCAAGAAGTGCCTCCAGAATTGTAGCATCACACTGACGGATCTTACTTTTTAATCTATCCAGTTCGTTCATGTTTTTTTCCTCTCTAATGTATCAAAGTTCCCTGGAATACCTTTCAAACAGCTCCAGATATCTTTTTTCTACCACCTCAAAGGGAAGTACTTCATAAGAAAAGTGCGTTTTCATGATTGGAGGTGCTTCTTCAGAGACTCCTCTCAGAAGGATTTTCAGATCATAATAGAGCATATCGTCATCGATTTCTTTGACTTTTTTCTCCTCTTCTTCGTCCAGTCTGCTTCCCAGATATTTTGTGTATACAATATCCAATAAAGTCTTTTCATGGGAAATATAGTCGGAAAGATGCTGTTTAAAAGGCCTTGGCACGTCTGACATATAGGCCTCACTGGCATCATGGAGCAGACAGGCAAGTGCGATCCTGCTTCCATATCCTCTTGCTTCCGCTTCTAATGCACAATGTATACAATGCTGTCCTACCGAAAAAAATGTCTTTACATGACCATTTCCACGACAGATCAGCGAAAGAGCATGTGCCACGTCTGTGATCTCAATTTTATCTGCTTCCGGGTCCAGTGGAAAGAAATGTATCCCTCCGTATGTTGTGATCCAGTCTGCCAATTCTCTTCTCCCTTCCTGAAAAACATATTTTCGTACGGGAAGCTGTTTTCCCTAACCTTCCCGTACGAAATCATGTCCTTTTATCCTGCCATTCTACTTCAGATCTTCTTCGATGCTCTTCCAGATATAATCTGCAGCAAAGGCAGAACCTTCCGCTGATGCATGCGCTCCATCTTCATAATACATCTCTGTCTCTGGATGGGCCTCACGGTAAGACCACCAGTTTTCACCCACAGGTGCCAGAAGAGCGCCGATCTCTTCCGCAATCTGTTTGTTGGCCGCCGTCATACGGGGCTGAACTTCTTGTTCCTCTTTCCTCGCCCAGGTCATGTAGATCACCGGTTTACTTTTGGCTTCCCGGATCCATTGATTTAACGTACGGACCGCTCCGAAAAACTTTTCTTCCGGACCGAAGGGATGGGAAAATTCCTGAAGCACGACATAATCATAATGTCCGTACAGAATGTTAAAACGGACATCCGGTTCCTGTACATGCTGTTCCAGATACCAGCCGCCATGAGCAATCATCGTCACTTCACAGTCAAAACCTGCTTTTCTGGCTTTTTCTGCCACCATAGCCGGCATATCATTAAAATAGGTATGGCTGTTTCCAATAAATAAAATTCTAAGTGTTCTTTTCTCTTCCATCTGTCTTACCTCTCTTTCCTGACAACTCCCGCCCGGCAGGCACAGGCGGCATCAGATCTTTTTCTCCAACGGATATCTGCAGATCGCTCTGCTGCAAAGCAGCTCACACAATCCCATAAATGTCAATATCTGTATCAATAACCACAAGAGCCGAATCGCAATTTTTCAAAACGCGCTCTATAATAAACACTCGGCAAAGTCCTTTTTCTGTTTCTGCTGCTTCAAAGAATTGTATTCTCCGGGATTGCACCCGAACTGTTTCCGAAAAGCGCCGGCAAAACGGCTGGCATTGCTGAAGCCTACCATATCTGCGATCTGGGTCATCGGATACCGACCGCTCTGAACCAGGGAAAAGCTCTGATTCACGCGATATTCTTCCAGATATTTCGTGATGGTTTTCCCTGTCATTTTCCGAAACAGACGGCAGCAAACCTCTCTGGAAAGATGAACCTGATCTGCCAGCTCTTTCAACGATACCACAGATTCGGAATGTGCATGAAGATAATCCAGCATCTGTTCCAGCCTCTCCAGTTCTCTCTGGCTGGCCGGAACCACATTTCGAAACTCCGTGTCATGTGCGGAAAAAATCAGGCCAAAGGCTTCGCAGAGCAGTCCCTTGATCCTCAGTTCATAACAGAAGGGTTTCTCTTCAAAAAGTGTATCCACTTGGTTCAGCTTTTTCAAGGCTTCCCGGCTCCACTCCTCTTTTCCTGTAAGCAGGATACAGGGAAGGGCAGAATTTTGCAGAAAAGGCCGGAAACAGTTGCGTTCCACATCACTTCCCAGATCTCCATAAAGAAAATCCGGTCGCACAAGGATCGTTGTATACAAAGTACGGCTGTCATCTGTGGAATCACAGCTATGAGGGACATTTCTGTTCAGAAGGAGACCTTCTCCCGGATGCACCTCATAATTTTTCTGATAGACCTGGTATCTGGCCTTTCCCAGACGGGGCAGACTGATCTCAAGCTCATTATGCCAGTGGATCGGGACATTTTTTCCCTCAAACATCCAGAGATCATCGTGATTTACTGTCATGGGAAAGGTCTCTGAGCCATGTGCACAGAGTTCCCGCTTTGTATCATCTACCAGTATTTTTTTCTTTATCATCTGCAGTTCTCCCATCGTTTGTAGAATTGCCGAACTGTCCTGCCGCGGATCACTTTGCAGCCATCCGCTTTGGTGAAAAAAAGCCGTTCGTACCTGCACGATATGGCTTCTGACCACCGAAATCCGCTGCAAAACAGCTTACTTTATTATAACTTCCATGTACGGAATATACAAGAAGGAGGTTCTTATGTCCCGCTCAAAAAAAGAAATGGATCTGACAGTCGGAGATCCGTTCCGCTCCCTGCTGAAATTTGCGATCCCTGTGATCCTTGGAAATCTGTTTCAGCTTTTCTACACCCTGGCCGATACCATGATCGTAGGAAAAACACTCGGAGCCCAGTCCCTGGCAGCCGTAGGCTCCACCAGTATCATCATCTATTTTGTGTTCTGTTTTATCAACGGTTTTACCGGTGGCTTCGGCATCTGTCTGGGCCAACGCTGCGGTGCCAAAGATGAAGCCGGCATGAGAAAAAGCGTAGCCGTCTCCACGCTCTTAAGCATTGCATTTACAGTCTTCCTCACTCTGATCTGTTGCCTTCTGGCTCATCAGATCCTGATCTGGATGCAGATCCCCTCCGATATCTCAGGAGAAGCTTATGACTACATGTTCATCGTCCTTCTCGGCACGGGTGCAACGGTCTTTTACAACCTGATCTCCAACATGCTCCGGGCTCTGGGAGACAGTAAAACGCCTTTATATTTTCTGGTCTTCTCTTCCATCCTGAATATTTTTCTGGATCTGCTTTTTATTGTCCCCTTTCGTATGGGTGTCGGCGGAGCTGCCTGGGCTACCATCCTTTCCCAGTTTCTCTCTGCCATTTTAAGCCTTGTGGTAGGACTGAAAAACTTTCCGGTCCTTCATCTTCACCGGGAGGATTTCCATGATCTGAAAGCAAGTGCTGTTCTTCACCTGAAGACCGGCTTTTCCATGGGCTTTCAGATGTCCGTCATGTGCATCGGTCAGCTGGCCATGCAGGCCGTGGTAAATGGTCTCGGAACTGCCGCTGTGGCCGGTTATACCGCTGCCTCCAAAGCGGACCAGCTCTCCGTACTGGTAAATAACGCCATGATGACGGCCATTTCCAACTATGTGGCCCAGAACTTCGGAGCCGGAAAGAAGGACCGGATTCAGCAGGGCGTGCGCGCCTGTCTCATCCAGACAGAAGCCTTTAATCTCGTCATGTGTATCGGAATCCTTCTGCTGCGCCATCCGATCGTGCAAATGTTTCTTTCTGATCCGACAGCAGAGATCTATCATTATTCCGACGCCTACCTGACCATTGTTGCACCCTTCTATTTCCTGCTGGGTCTTCTGGCTGTCTACCGCACCTCCATCCAGAGCATGCAGAACGGCCGGGCTCCCTTCGCAGCCTGTATGATCGAGCTTGTCATGCGTATCTTTGCCACCATCGGTCTTTCCGGCCTTATCGGTTATACTTCGGTCTGCATTGCCAGTCCTCTGGCCTGGTTCGGTGCCTGTGCCCTTCTGATCCCGGTCTACTACCGGATGATGAGGAGCCCCTTACTCTTCCAGTAATATAGCTCCTCACAATCCCCTGCTTACTGCATTTTTTGGCGGAAGCAGGGGATTATTTTTTCTGTAATAAAAAGAGAAAGCTAGTGTGATATATAAAATCTCACGGGCTTTCTCTTTTTGATCCTCTTACAGCAAAAAATTTTGGCTCCCTATTGATACCTGTGAACTGCTTCCTTACAAAGCAATTCACACACTTCTACCTCTTATTTGATCCTTTTCAGTTCATACTGTCTGGTTCCCAGACCAATCTTTTCTGCCTGATCCAGGGTCGCCTTCCATTCGATGTTTGGATTGGAATCCTTGAAATGGTCGTGATGACAGTGCCAGTCCGGCTCCGCCAGATGCTCACCCAGCTGACTGTCTGCGATCGGTGTCGCCTTCAGGCAGGCATCCGCACAGGCCTGATCCAGAGCAACCGGATCAAAGCTTGCAAACATTCCGATATCCGGAAGGATCGGTGCGTCATTTTCCCCATGGCAGTCACAGTTGGGGCTGATGTCCTGCACAAGGGAAATATGAAAGCAGGGACGGCCATGACAGACTGCCTGGGCATATTCTGCCATCTTCCGATCCAGAAGCTCATTTGCGCTGCTGTTGGGGTTATATACGGCGTCAAAGCTGCAGGCTCCGATACAGCGGCCGCAGCCTTTACATTTATCATAATCAATGACTGCTTTTTTATCCACATAGGTGATCGCATCGCTTCCGCATTCTTTGGCACAGCGACGGCAGCCCCGGCAGAGCTCTGTATGGATGGCCGGTTTTCCGCTGGCATGCTGCTGCATCTTTCCTGCACGGCTTCCGCATCCCATACCAATGTTCTTCAGGGCACCGCCGAATCCGGTGGCTTCATGGCCTTTAAAATGGGTCAGACTGATAAAAATATCCGCATCCATAATGGCATGACCGATATATGCTGTCTTGCAGTACTCTCCGTTGACGACCGGAACTTCTACTTCATCGGTTCCTCTTAAGCCATCGCCAATGATGATCTGACAGCCTGTGGAAATGGTGTTGAAACCATTGATATTTGCACAGTCCAGATGCTCCAGTGCATTCTTTCTGCTTCCCGGATACAGCGTGTTGCAGTCCGTCAGGAACGGCATTCCGCCCTGCTCTTTACAAAGATCTGCCACTGCTTTTGCATAGTTCGGACGAAGAAATGCCAGGTTGCCAAGCTCACCAAAATGCATCTTTATCGCAACGAACTTTCCATCCATATCGATATCCTTAATGCCTGCTGCAACACAAAGTTTTTTCAGTTTGTCCAGCTGGCTCGTACCCACCGGACAACGGAAATCGGTAAAGTAAACCATTGATTTTTCCATATTCTGTTTCCTCCTTATCTTGTATGTTCCGGGTCATACATTTTGAAAAATGTTTCCGGACAATCATCTTATTTTATAGGAAAGGATAACAGATTTTTTAAGGCAGTGCAATCTTCCTTTTTCATTTTTTACCGCATAAACCATTGTTGTCTGCGCTCTGTCCGCTTTTTACAGAACTTTTCTTCCATTTACTGTCAGCTTGAACGCAGATCGCGAAGCGACTGCGTTCATGAGCAAGTAGCGAAGCGGATTGCGAATGTCCGCTTTACTGTCGTCCCAAGAATCTCTGCTGATTTTATGCAAAGCATCATACGGCCAAGAAAAATCTCAAAATAATCATACATGGAGCAGATACTTTGATACTTTCATCGATCTGAAGATTCAATGCAATCATGGAACGGTCTTTTTCTATTTTCAGCTTTGATTCGGTAACTGCATAGTTGACCCGGTCATGGATATCAAACGCTGCCATTTCCTTCTGGCGGACTCTGCTTTTGTTCCTTCTTTCTTTTGTAGTATTTCCGGCATCCCGTTCGCCTTGCTGATGTTTCACGTGAAACATCAGTCATCAGGACTGCAAAGATGCGGTATTGTTACGTTTTTTCTTTTTTGTGAGCAGCAACGCACTGGTGAGTGCAGTAAACGGTGCAACCGTCACAAGACCAAAGCTTCCAACGATCGTGTCCAGTAATTCTGCTGCTACATATTTGTAGTTCAGGATATTGTCTATCGGTGTTCCCTGTGCCATGAATGTCATCAAAAGCGCTATATAACCTCCAGAATAAGCCAGCAGGAGCGTCGTTGTCATCGTTCCCATCGCTGCCCTTCCGACGTTCATCCCGGATTGTGCCGCTTCCTTCCAGCCAATGTCCGGTTTCTTTCCGATCACTTCATTTACTGCAGAAGTAATGTCTACCGAGAGATCCATCATGGCGCCTGAGGCTCCGATAAAGATTCCGCTCATATAAATCTGCGAAAGA
The DNA here is from genome assembly GCF_020686945.1 of Fusicatenibacter faecihominis. Classification (NCBI taxonomy): domain Bacteria; kingdom Bacillati; phylum Bacillota; class Clostridia; order Lachnospirales; family Lachnospiraceae; genus Fusicatenibacter; species Fusicatenibacter faecihominis. The sequence continues at coordinate 34,133 of NZ_JAJEPR010000031.1, forward strand.
TTCAGACTCTGATATCCGGCATAGAGAAGGCTTTCCGAGTATGCCATAACGGCACCATGGATTTTAAATGCATCCGTGAAAATGCAGCCCATAACACAGCTTACCAGTACTCCAAGAAGTGCACCGGATGATGCTGCAAGTGTTTTTCTGTCAAATCCATAGACCAGAAAAATGATCAGAAGTGTCAGAAATGCGGTCAGCACGATTCCCCACCAGATCGGATTTGCACCTTTCAGATAGGCAGGTGTCAGGATCTTCCAGATTGCCAGAATGGTAATCATAAAAGAATACACTGCCCGCAAACCGGTTCTTCCGGCAAAGCCGATCAGAAGTAAAACAAAAATTCCTGCAAGCAGAAGTTCTTTGTCCAGGCGATAGTGATCACTCATCATAACGGAAAGAATTTCTCCGTTGCTATAACTGATCACTACCTGTGCAATGTCTCCTTCCTGGAAAATTTTATCCGCTTCCAGTGAACCGCTCAGCATATTTACGGCTTTTGTTTCCTCTCCTTTAAACTTTCCTCCGAGGATTTTTACCTTGCAGTACTGCTCTCCGGACTGGATCAGACCATTATTGATCACAGAACTCTCATCTGTGGAAAGAACCTTTGCTCTCACTCTGTCTGTTCCCTTATAAATAGCAGCATCCTCATAGCCCGTAGGAAGGGCCATGAGGATAACAATCAGTAAAATCGCTATGAGGGAAACAGAACCTTTTCTAATCCTGTCTCTTGTCATTTATTCTACTCCTGTAAGTGCCGCCATCTTGTTATAAATATCTGTGTTATCGTAGTAACCGACAAACTCATCCTGACCTGCTCCCATGGCAAATACTTCTACCGGAAGTCCTGTATGTGCATAGGAGGAGAAATTGATACCGGACTTATTGTTCAGGATATGTGTGATCGTTACGGTCAGCGGTTCGTAGCTTCCATACAGCAGATATTCTTCCTGGCCAAATTCCTCTTCTTCACCGGTTCTGCTCATGGTTTCTTCATAAGCAGCCTGAAGCTTCTGATACTCATAATCGGTCATCACAAGGCTTCCTTTATCGTCCGTTCCTTCCGGATGCACATCCTTGCTGTCTGCCTGGTTGGAGCTTTCTGTGGCTCCGTCCGGCGCCTGAAGTCCGAACAGCTCTGTAATGTCAGCCATTACGGTGTCAAAATCCGTCTTGTTCTCCTTGTATGCTGCCACATAATCGGAATCAAATTTTGCATAGGAGATTTTCTGGTTGCTGATGTTGGTAAGGAAGGTGTCATAATCCGTTCCTGCGAAGCCAATGGTAAGACCACCGGTCTCATGGTCTCCCGTTACAAGGATCAGGGTTTCATCCGGATGTTCCTTGTAGAACTCCACTGCTTTTCCGACTGCATCATCCATGGCCACGGTATCTGTGATCGTTGCTGCGGCATCATTTGCATGGCAGGCCCAGTCGATCTTTCCGCCCTCAACCATCATGAAGAAGCCGGTCTCATTGTCCAGCACCTCAATTCCTTTTTCAACATAGTCAGAAACTCCCCATTCGCCTTCTTCGCGGTCCATGTCATAGCTCATTGCATCGCTGTCCGCAAGCGTTTCATCGATAACGATTGCCTTTCCATCCTCTGCGGTCAGGCTCTCTGCCTCTGCCTGGGTTTTGATCACTTTATACCCTGCTTCTTCTGCCAGCTGATACAGATCCGTTTTATCCCCATCTGCTCCGGTTGTCTTCTTCAGACCGCCGCCTGCAAAATAATCGAAATCACTTTCAATCAATTCCTCACCGATTTCATAATAACTATTTCTGGATGCCTGATGTGCATAGAAAGCTGCCGGTGTTGCATGGTTTAAGTTTACAGAGGAAAGGATTCCCACTTTATAGCCAAGCTGTTTTTTCAGTTTTTCTGCGATGGTCTCATAGGAGGTCTCCATCTTCTCATCCATATTGATGGTTCCGCTGTAGGTCTTATGACCTGTGGAAATGGAAGTTGCTGTGGAAGCAGAATCCGGACAGAAGGATGTGCTGTCATAGGTCTGTGCAGATCCGGCTACCGGGAATTTCATCATATTCAGCTTGCTTTCGCTGTTGAGGATCTCATCTCCGTCATCTGCGATCGCATTCAGATAATAGTTGGTTGTCTGCACCTGCGGATAACTCATTCCATCACCGATGAACAGGAAAATATATTTCGGAGTCTTTGTTCCTTCTTCTGCTGCCATTCCATGAACAGGTACTGTACAGACTGCCATTGCTGCTGCCAATAATAATGCACCGACTTTTTTTGCTTTCATAATAATCTCCTTTACACAACTCGTTGTAACTGCAAAATGAATCTCTTTCACTTCTTTTCTTGACGATGCCTATTATAGGGGGGCTCTGTAAAATCTCCATTTGTCCAAAGTTAAATCTATATAAGATTTCTGCCTGTTTTTGATATAGAAACTTTACATAGGGGGATTCTTCCCTCTGTCCATATGTTATACTTTGCTACAAACGGATCTTCTCAATCCGCTTCGCTACCTGCCCGTAACCAACTCTACCTTGCAGCAGCCGTCATACCGGCACGCTGCCCTCACCTGAATAAAGGAGTGCAAAACCCCAAGAATTTTCGTGTTGTAAATCTACTGATGCTTACCGTTGCAGGAATCGTAAACGCCTTTGGGATCACGATTTTCCTGACCCCGGTCAAATTGTATGACAGCGGTATTTCAGGAACCTCCATGTTGCTGGAACAGATCACGCCATCGTATTTGTCCCTGTCTTTTTTCCTTTTATTACTGAATATCCCTCTGTTTCTGTTCGGTCTGAAAAAACTGGGCAGGCTTTTTACTGCCTATGCGATCTATACGGTGGCGGTCTACTCCCTTTTTGCATGGCTGATCACGGATGTCTTTCCCATTGATGTCAGTATTGCCTCTCCTCTTGCCGGCACGGATCTGCTGCTCTGCGCGCTGTTTGGCGGCGTGATATCCGGTATTGGCAGTGGTCTTGCGATCCGTTTCGGCGGTGCGATGGACGGCATTGAAGTCATGGCAGTGATTTTCTCCAAACGCCTCGGTATTACAGTCGGAACCTTTGTCATGATCTATAATATGATGCCAGGGTCAAAAGGTCAAAAAGCCGTTCATGCTTGCATGATAAGGCTTTTGAACTTGGGACCCGCCAAACATGAGGTGCAGAACATCCAGTGGATGTTCGTTTTGCACCGACCGAAGCGGAGCGTAGACAGCAGCGATTTACGCAGTAAATCAGCGGATTTCGAATGTTT
>NZ_JAJEPR010000032.1:0-37253 GCF_020686945.1 Fusicatenibacter faecihominis
GCTTTGCCTTAAAAGGCAATCGAGCAGGAAGCCCCCACTTCAAAATCGTAAGATTTAAGTGGTGGGAGCATGTCACTATTTCAAAGTCCAAGTGCGTTACCTGGCATATCTGCGAACCATGCAAGACTTTTAGTGAATGCGGGAATTTATAATATAGGTATACTGCGTGAGACATTAAAGAAAGATTTATGGACCAATACAATCCCAGGAATAGGAGATAATACAGGTAGTAAGATTGTGTATGCTATGTATAACGCCGAAATAATTGATGATAGTTTTGAAGCTTATAAAGAAGTCAGTGACAGGAAGTACTGTTTTGCAAAATATGCCAGGCTGAGAGAAGAGGCTGAGAATTTAAAAAATTGAGAGAGAAGCAAACATCGAATATTATAAAATGCGGATTTTGCTGAAGGAGGCAGCCGGTGTGATTTCTGTGTGAGGAGAAGAGTGAAAACCATAATCTGAACATATTGGGAAAAGTGATTGCAAAATATGATAGTATATAGTATAATAGAAGTCAGAAAAGATATAGGAAATAAAAATTCTTAAAATACAAATAATAGTAGTTTATTTACTAAAGAAGCTATGGATAGTATCATAAAAGATAATATTAAAGTTCAGTTTATAGATTCATTTTTTGCTAATGTTGGAAAAAATGCCGGATCTAAGATGATGAGTGCATTTAAGTGTGACAGGGTTCCAGCACTGGAAAATTTTATTGTTAGGGATTACAATGGTCAGAAAACAATGGTCAGAAAAAACCATATATAGTCTGGAATACAGACATTCAGATGATAGTTGGCTATTTTACACTGATTACGACTTGTATGGTTATTAAGCCATATGAAAAAGCAAATCCAGAACATACACAGGAGAAAGATGTTGAAAAAATTATTTCTTGTGTAGAACTGGAGCATTTTGCATTAAACGATGTTTATTTGAAATGGCTTGAGGATCATGGACATAACAACAAAGGAATAGGTAATGGTATATTTTATGAATACATTTGCGACATTGTTGCAGTGCTTTCATCACAAATAAATTTTTCTTATCTTGTATTGCATGCATATAATAATCCCAAAGTAATAGAAGCATACAGAAAAATGGGATTTAGAACAATGAAAGATGATGCGGAAGATATTGTTCCGATGCTATCAGATGTAAGGGCTCTCCATTGTGATTATGCAGGGGATTGTAGATTTATGTTTGAAGAAGTTGAATCAATATTATTTGAAGTGGTTAGGAGGAATGCTTATGTACAATAATTCGCCAAGTCCCATTATGGTAGTATCAGGAAAAACAGCACAAGAAATATTAAAAAAATCACAGAAACCTATAGGAGATTATACAGACGCTATAAATAAAGCAAGAGAAAGATTGAGAAAAGTAGGGGCAATTAAATAACGGGTAATTATCCGTACCTTACTTTTTGATTAAGCCGTCCTTTTTGGGGCGGCTTAAATTTTGAAATGGAAATGAGGTAGAGACAATGAATAAATTAGTAATCCTTGGAGCGGGCGGTTACGGAAATACGGTCAGAGACATAGCAGAACAGCTGGGTTATACGGCAATTACAGTTCTTGATGACAGTATTGCTGAACGGCCTCTGGCGTCATTTGTGGATTATCTTGAAGAAAATACAGAATTTATTCCGGCTTTCGGAAATAACGAATTTCGGATGGAGTGGATAAAAAGAATAGAGAAGGCAGGCGGCAGGCTGGCCACGTTGATTCATTCGACGGCTTATATAAGCCCAAAAGCATCAATTTATCCTGGAACAGTTATTCTTCCTCATGCAGTCGTTAACACAGATACGGTGGTTGAAAAGGGATGTATCATTAACCTTGCTGCTGTTGTAGATCATGGCTGTATCATAGAAGAGGGCGTACATATTTGTCTGGGAGCCATTGTAAAAGGTGAAAACAGGGTAAAAACTTTGTCAAAAATAGAAGCCGGAGAGGTAATAGAGGCCAGAAAATGGCATTGATAATTAAAAAAATGAAAAGATAAGCCCAGGAAATCTTTCCCACAGGCGAAACATGTGCTATAATAGTACGCGATAAGAATGAAAGATTCGAAAAAGTTCAGCTTTTAGAGGAAAAAGGAGATAAAAGAAATGAGTTTATTCACCAACAAAACACTGATGATTACCGGAGGAACCGGTTCTTTTGGAAATGCAGTTCTGAATCGTTTTCTGAAAACAGATATTGGAGAGATTCGTATCTTTTCCCGTGATGAGAAGAAGCAGGATGACATGCGTCATGAATATCAGGCAAAAATGCCGGAAGTGGCTGATAAGATCAAATTCTATATCGGAGACGTGCGGGATCTTCAGTCTTGTAAGAATGCGATGCACGGTGTTGATTATATCTTTCATGCAGCTGCTCTGAAACAGGTGCCCTCCTGTGAGTTCTTCCCGATGGAAGCAGTAAAAACAAATGTAGTTGGAACCGATAATGTGCTCACGGCAGCTATTGAAGAAGGAGTGGAGGCTGTGATCTGCCTTTCTACAGATAAAGCAGCTTATCCGATCAATGCCATGGGTATTACAAAAGCCATCGAAGAAAAAGTAGCCGTTGCAAAGAGCCGTATGTCCGGAAAAACAAAGATTTGCTGCACCCGTTATGGAAATGTTATGTGTTCCCGCGGCTCCGTTATTCCTCTCTGGATCGATCAGATCAAGGCTGGAAATCCGATCACTGTTACAGAACCTTCCATGACCCGTTTTATCATGTCTCTGGATGAGGCTGTTGACCTTGTTCTTTTTGCATTTGAAAATGGACAGAATGGAGATCTTCTGATTATGAAAGCACCGGCCTGCACAATTCAGACCCAGGCAGAGGCCGTATGCGAACTCTTTGGCGGCAAGAAAGAAGAAATCAAAGTAATTGGTATCCGTCATGGAGAAAAGATGTATGAGACTTTACTGACAAATGAAGAATGTGCGAAGGCAATTGATATGGGTAATTTCTATCGTGTACCGGCAGACAACCGTGGTCTGAACTATGATAAGTATTTCAAGGACGGAGATGCAAAGAGAAATACCCTGACTGAGTTTAACAGCAACAATACGAAGCTTCTGAATCTGGAAGAGACAAAAGAGACCATTTCCAAACTGGCTTATATTCAGGAGAGACTGGCAGAAGACTGAGAACGGAGATCCCGCTGGAGGAAATAGAAAAATGGAACACAATTTTACCTGGAAGAATAATGGAAGAACAAAGCTGTGTATCGGACTTGGAACCCGTCCGGAGATTATCCGTCTGGCAGCTGTGATTAAGAGATGCAGAGAGTATTTTGATACCTGTGTTATTTACTACAATCAGAACTGGGACAAAAATCTGTCTACAGTTTTCTGGGAGGATTTTGAGCTGAAAAATAATGCAGGGAAGTTTGGTCCGGATATTCTGGTGCCGGTTGTAGGCGAGAACCTGGGCGTGACCTGTGGTAACATTCTTGGAAGAAGTTACGAACTCCTGAGTGAGCTGAATCCGGATGGTTATCTGGTGCTTGGAGATACTAATTCCTGTCTTTCTGCAATTTCAGCAAAACGGCTTCATATTCCGCTGTTTCATATGGAAGCTGGTAACAGATGCAAGGATGAGTGCCTTCCTGAGGAGACAAACAGAAGAATTGTAGATGTAATTTCTGATGTGAATTTATGCTATTCCGAATTTGCCCGCAAGTATCTGGCAGACACCGGCCTTCCTAAAGAGAGAACCTATATGACCGGTTCTCCGATGGCAGAGGTACTGCGAGGAAATCTGGAAAAAATTGAAGCTTCTGATGTGTTGAATCGTCTGGGACTTGAGAAAAACAAATACATTCTGCTCAGCGCCCACAGAGAGGAAAATATTGATACCGAGAAGAATTTCACCAGCCTTTTTACCGCAATCAATGCACTGGCGGAGAAGTATGATATGCCGATTCTTTATTCCTGCCATCCGAGGAGCAAGAACAGACTGGAAAAGAGTGGTTTTAAGCTGGACCCGCGTGTCCGGGTAAATGAGCCTCTTGGTTTCAATGATTATAACTGCCTGCAGATGAATGCGCTGGCAATTGTTAGCGACAGCGGAACCCTGCCGGAGGAGAGCAGTTTTTATCTGAGCATTGGCCATCCGATTGCAGCTGTCTGCATTCGTACTTCTACAGAGAGACCGGAAGCACTGGAAGCAGGTGATTTTATTCTGGCCGGAATTACCACGAAGGAACTTCTGAATGCGACGGATATGGCGATTGAGATGAAGCAGAAAGGTGTTCTTGGAAAGCCCTGCCCGGATTATGTGGATGAAACGGTATCCATGAAGGTTGTCAGAATCATTCAGGGTTATGTCAATGTAGTTAATAAGATGGTATGGAGAAAAGGATGAAAATATTAGTGACCGGAGCAAAGGGTATGGTGGGAACCGCCCTTTGCAATAATCTGAAAAATATTAGAGATGGAAAAAACAGAACCAGGCCGAATATTGCCATAGATGAAATTTATGAGTATGATCTGGACAGCACGGACGAGGAACTGGATGAATACTGTGCGAAGGCAGATTTCGTGTTTAACCTTGCCGGGGTAAACCGTCCGGAGAATCCGGAAGATTTCATGAAAGGAAATTTCGGCTTTGCTTCCCAGCTTCTGGATACTTTGAAAAAGCATAACAACAAAGCAGGTATTATGCTGAGTTCTTCTGTACAGGCGACCTTGGCTGGCCGTTTTGGAAACAGTGAATATGGCAGAAGCAAAAAAGCGGGAGAAGAATTATTTTTCTCCTATGGAGAAGAGACTGGTGCACCGGTATATGTGTATCGTTTTGTGAATCTGATGGGCCACTCCAGACCAAAGTATAACAGTGCGATTTCTACATTCTGCTGGGCCGTAGCCAACGATGAAGCTTTTACGGTAAATGACAGAAGTACAGAGCTGGAAGTTCTTTACATCGACGATCTGGTAGAAGGCATGTTTGACCTGCTGGAAGGCAAAGAACAGCATTGTGAGTTTGACGGTGTGGAGACCGTTTTAAAGGAAGATGGCAGATATTGCTGTGTGCCGGTAACACATAAGGCAACTCTGGGTGAAATTGTAGATCTTCTGGAAGAGTTCAAACAGCAGCCGGTAAGTCTCTTGATGCCGAAAATGCCCGAGGGATCTTTTGCTAAGAAGCTTTTTTCACTCTATCTGACTTATCTCCCTGCAGAGAAGTTCAAATATGCGATGAAAATGAACTGTGATGACAGAGGAAGTTTTACTGAGCTGGTACATACGACAGACTGTGGTCAGGTTTCCATTAATATCAGTAAGCCTGGCATTACCAAAGGCCAACACTGGCATAACTCTAAATGGGAGCAGTTTATCGTGGTTCATGGCCATGGCCTGATCCAGGAAAGAAATATCAATACAGGAGAGCTGGTAGAATTTGAAGTAACCGGAGACAAAATAGAAGCCATCTACATGATCCCCGGCTGGACGCATAATATTATCAATCTCTCTGACACCGAAGACCTTGTAACCGTTATGACCTGTAATGAAATCTTTAACCCGGGCCATCCGGATACCTTTTTTGAAAAAGTATAAAAATTGGGGCTGCCGCATTAGCGAATATTTTTGGCTGAGTGGCAGCCTCGCTTTAATAGTATTAAAAGTTCTACGATGTGAATTGCTAAGATTTTAAGAAAAAATTGAGGGAAGTTTAAAGTTGCCAAGGGGAGGGAGAAGTTAGTGCATTATAAAGTTTTTATAGACACAAACATATATGACGGAGCAAATTATTCGTTTCAGAATGCTGCTTTTTCTGCGATCAGGAGCAGGGTAAAGAACAAAGAACTGGAACTTCATATCAATTCTGTAGTTGAAGGGGAAGTAAAGAAACATATTGTCAGGGATGTGAAAAAAGCCTCAAAAGAACTTCTCGGTGCCGTGAAAAACCCAAAGCTGGCAGGATTTAAAAATATTTCAGGCTTCAAAGAACTGCTTCAGGTTCCGGATCCTGGAGAATGGGCAGAAAAAACAAAGGAAGAATTTGAAAAATTGCTTTTGGAATGTCAGTGTAGGAGAATATCGGTCAATGGAATAAATGTAGAAGCAATCATGGCGGATTATTTTGGGCAAAAGCTGCCTTTTGAAGCAAAGAAGCCGGAAGAATTCAAGGATGCAATAGCGGTAGCTTCTATTATTCAGGAGATGGATAATCTGTCTGAAGAGGAATTATATGTTGTTATCTCAAATGACACGGGCTTCAGAGAAGCAGTGAAAGAAAAGGCAAAAGAGCCGAAAAACTTGATTGTATATGATTCTTTAAACAGTTTTGTGGAGTTCCTGGCGATGACAGACGATCTGGCAGCAAATCTGAAATTGTTTTTTGATAATGGTGGGGCAGAAAAAGAAATTATCGAAGCGGTGAAGGAAGTAGTTGATAATGCAGAAATAGAAATAGAAAGACAGGAATTTGTCTGCATTGATGATCTGGAAGTAGTCAGTATTGATGATATTCAGTACGAGGTTTCTGTCCTTGATGTTGAATGTGGAATTGCCACTGTGTCCGTAAATGTAAACTGTATAGTTAAGGTGTGGTATGACTTTACAGATGAAAATCAGTCTTACTGGGATAAAGAGGAACAAGGTTACCTCTGGCAGACGGTGGTTGAGTTGGAGGATACTTACTCTCTGGATTTTGATATGGAGCTTTCATTTGATGTATCAGACTGGCTGCCATCAGTTGAAGATCACCAGAAAGTTATCCTTAAAGAGTGTGTGGATTTTCCGACGAAGATAGTGCTGGAGGAGCATTGTTTAATAGAAACGGAAGATGTGAGAGAATAAAGGGTGAAAACCGGAGAAAAAGCCCCGCAATTGAAGTAACTTACGGGGCTTTTAAGATAAAAAGTTAGTTGTTTAAATAGTGATACACCATGGAGGAAAGATTGCGGATATGGGAAATGCTGTAAGGATTCGTGTCTTCTGAAAAAATACAGATGATTTTTCTATACTTCATATACACACCCCCAAAAAAGTCTGTAGTTACTTTATTATAATAAATCTTTGAAGAAAAAGATAGTATTGATTGTCAGGAGTTAATAATAATATAAGTCCTTTGACCCTGGAAAACTATGGCGATGGTGCGATGTGAAAAGTGAGAAAGAGGGCTTGATTTTTCTTTCTTTCTTTTTTATAATAAAAAGAAAGAAATGGGAAAGAAAGGAGCGTAGCATGTTATTATTTGAGAACCAGAATATCGAGTTTAAGCAAGAGTATGTTCCTGACATACGAAAAGAAGTGATAGGTTTTGCAAACGCAGAAGGTGGTACGGTTTATGTTGGCATCAGAAAAGACGGAAAAGTTTTGGGTGTAGAAGATCCAGATGGTGTGATGCTCCAGATTGTAAATTCGTTAAAGGACGCTTTGGCTCCGGATATAATGCCCTTTGTCAGAGTTAATTCGGTGGAGATAGAAGGAAAGCAGGTTGTTGAAATTAATGTGACTACAGGAACAAATCGGCCATATTATCTTCGGGAAAAAGGATTAAAGCCTAGCGGGGTATATGTAAGAAAGGGCAGTTCTACACAACCGATGACGGAAGAAGGGATTCGGGAAATGATCCTTCAGAATAGTGGCAGATCCTTTGAATTATGTAGGAGCATGAATCAAGAATTGACTTTTCATACTCTTCAGGCAGAGATGCAGAAGCGGTTGATTGAACTTGGAACTTCACAGATGCGAACACTCAAATTGATTGGGGAAGACGGTTTATATACAAATCTGGCGTTACTATTATCGGACCAGTGTGAGACAACCACAAAGGTAGCACTTTTTCAGGGGACGGATAAAGAAGTGTTTCGAGATAGAAAAGAATTTACAGGGTCTATTTTGAAACAGCTGGAAGAGGTTTACCAGTTTATTAATCTGCTTAATAAAACGAAAGCAACATTTTCGGGATTAGATCGAACAGATATGAGAGATTATCCAGAAGAAGCGGTAAGAGAATCTTTATTGAATAGCATTGTTCATCGAGACTATTCTTTCAGCGGAAGTAATCTGGTTAATATCTATGAAAATAGAATGGAATTTGTTTCTCTTGGAGGTCTTGTGTCTGGCCTGGAATTGAAATCTATTTTTCTGGGTGTCTCACAGTCAAGAAATCCAAATCTTGCGGCTGTTTTTTATCGTATGAGATTGATAGAGAGCTATGGTACGGGAATTGGGAAAATAGAACGCGCATATAAAACTTACCAATTTCAGCCGGAATTTGAGACTGCAAAGGGTGTTTTTCGTGTGACACTTCCGAATAGAAATGAGAAACAAGAGAGAGAAGAGCGGGCAAAGGATCATGTGGATACCATGGTTTCCCTGAACGAACAGAAGAGTCTCATAGTTCAGTATGCGAAGGAAAATGGCAGTGTTACGCGGAAAGAAGTAGAAGATTTGATCGGTGCAGGAACAACAAAAGCGTTCCGATTGCTCAAAGAGCTTTGTGAAGCTGGCAAACTTGAACAAAAAGGAAAGGGAAAACTGAGTACCTACGTTATTAAATAGTTTCCTGGATGATTACTTGACAGGGGATTGTTATTTCTGTTATGAATATCCGAAGCATAAGTATCAGGGGCATTTGAATAAACAGAATCTTGTCAAACATTTCTCTTAACTTCCTGTAAAATTAACTCTCGATTCAAAAGAATGGCTTATTTATGCGGTTTATTCAAGATATGTAGTTAATGATATGAGAATTAATTACCTCTCGAGAGTTAACTTATAAAACAGCCACAAATCCATTATTATAAGGTTCTCGTACAGTCGAGAGTTAATTCATCAGGAAGTTAACAATGTATGAAGTTTTATGCTGGAAGTAAAGTAGAAATGCAGCTGCAGTACCTGTTAATTGTTTTAGCATATATTCAGGCGGGTGTCGTTAAAAATACCCACCTGAATCATGCCATATCTGGAGAAATACTGAAAATGGAATGCAGTCATAGTTGTGTTTGAGAAACAGAATTACTGCTTTTGAAACAATGCCATGACCCGAATGAAATTTTTAGAGATGAGAGAGAAAAAAGTATGATTTTTAAAGAAGACTATCAGTCAGATTTTTCATTCCTGTTGTTGGTGACAGTAAGAGGCTGTGTTCAGCAGTGGGAGAAAGCACCTTCCTGGTTTGCTGGCGAGACGGTGGAAGTCCTTAACCTGCTGACAAAGTTACGGGAACGGGTCTGCACCCTGGACAGGCAGGAGACAGGATATGCCAACGATGTGGTGCAGGAAATATCAGTACTGACTGCACGGATGAAAAAATACTGCTATGGTCAGAAAAACTAAAACTTTTCAAATTTATTAGTGGCTTTTTCTACATAATATACTTGAAGTATTTTAAAATTCATATTACAATGACAAGAGCGATATTTTATACGCTGAAAAAGCAGGAAAGGAGAAGCGAAAATTTGGTGAAGGAATCAAATAATGTACAGGAGAAAACGGCAGGGTCTTTTCTCAATAACAGACCGGAACAGTCAGGTGAAGTGATAGATTTGCTGGAACTCTTCTGGGAACTGGTGAAGCACTGGAAGCATATTTTGCTGGCCATGCTGATCGGAGCCGTGTTGGCGGGCGTTTATTACCTGGTCGGTGTCAAACCTTCCTATCAGGCAGATGCTTCCATTTTTATTACCAACAATGAGTCTGTGATTACGGTTTCCGACCTGCAGCTGAGTTCTGAGCTGACAGAGGACTATGCCAAGATTATCAAAAGCCGTAATGTATTAAAACAGGTTATCAAGGATCTGGATCTGAATCTGGATTATCGGGCTTTAAACAGACTGGTTTCTGTTACAAACCCGGATAATTCCCATATTATTACCATTACCGTGAGCTGCGGGGATATGGAGCTGTGCAGAGATATCGCCAATTCCCTGATGAATATTGGCCTGGAGCGAATCTATCAGGTAATTGGAAGCAGTGAACCGACGATTATTGATTTTTCAGAGGCAGAATCAGTGGAGGAGATCACACCTTCCCTGACAAAGTACCTGGCAATGGGATTGATTCTTGGAATGGTTCTTGCCTGCGGACTGGTCTGCATGATTTATCTGACAGATACCACGATTAAGACAGAAGATGATTTGAAGAAGTACCTGGGTATTCCTGTACTCAGCATTGTGCCTTACTACGAAGAGAAGGAAGAGTAACAGATGGATAGAGAAAGCAATTATACAGAAAGAACATTTTTTCAGGGCCAGCCGACAGGAACCGGTTTTGAAGGAAGACGGGCAGAGATCATCCATCCCACTATTGCGGAGGTGCCTTCCCGGGTAAATGAAGCCATTAATATTTTACGCGGTAATATCCAGCTTAGCGGCAGCAATATCAAAGCCATTGCTATTACCAGTGCGCTGGCGAACGAGGGAAAATCTTCGATTGCCTTTCGTTTTGCCAAAAGTATGGCAGGACTGGGTAAGAAGACCATCTTTATTGACTCTGATATCCGAAATTCCATTATACAGAGCCGTTACGGAATCGTTGGAAAAAAGAAAGGTCTCAGCGAGTATCTGTGCGGCAGCATCAGCAAGGACAAGATCATATACCGTACCGACGACAATTGTCTGGATATGATTTTTACGGGTGCACTGGCCCCTAATCCCAGTGAGCTGGTATCAGGACCGCTGTTTCAGGAACTGATGGAGTATGTGCGTGGACTATATGATTATGTGATCGTGGATACCTGTCCATTGAACCTGGTCATTGACGGCCTTCTGGTTGCCAAACAGTGCGATGGCACTGTGCTTGTAGTAGAGAGCGGAAAAACAGACCGCGCTCAGGCAGAAAAAGCCAAGCAGCAGATGCAGTATGCGGACATACGAATCCTCGGAGCCGTTCTAAACAAAGCTCCGGTACATGAGAAGCGTTATGGCTATAGTCATTATGGATACGGCTATGGTTATGGCTACGGATATGGTTATTATGGCGAGAAATCAAAGTAAAAGAAGAAAAGGAAAGCACCGGAGACGGAAAAAGCTGTGGCGGAAGCGAATCCTGATTGGTATTTTGCTTTGCCTGGCAGCAGGTGCTGCTGCGTCAGCTTTTATCTGGTCAGAACAGAAAGAGCAAAATTCCCTGCAGGTAACAGCAGGAAATGCTCATGATGTTGGTAGCGATTACCGAAATATTCTTTACAAGGGCGAAAAATATCAGTATAATAACCGTGTGACAACCATTCTCTATGCAGGTGTGGATTCAACCGGAAAGATGGAATCAAGCGTGCAGTACAGCGATAAAGCCAGGGCAGATACAATCGCACTGGTAGTAATGGATGAGACGAATCAGAAGATGACGATTCTCTCCATCAATCGTGATACGATGACAAAGGTTCGCAGATATACGTTGAATGGAAATGATAACGGACTGTATACAACCCATATTGGTTTTGCGTACAGTTATGGAGATGGCGGCAAGGTAAGCTGCGAAAACCTCTGCGAGGCAGTTTCGCTTCTGTTGTCGAACGTTCCTGTAAAGCGTTATGTGGTGACAAATCAGGATTCCATTCCTTATATTAACAGTCTTGTCGGTGGAATCACTCTTGTGGTTCCAAACAATGATCTGAGTAAGCTGTATCCTGAGCTGACAGCAGGAGCGGAAGTTACGCTGACTGATGAAAACGTCAAGCCTTTTCTTCAGAACCGTGATACTTCCGAGAGCTTCAGCAACGAAGGCCGTATGGAAAGACAGAAGGCCTATGTGACAGCTTATATAAACAAACTGAAGTCCATGAGTACGAAGGAGCTGGAAAAAACCTGGGATTCTCTGGATGAGATGAATGATTATCTGCAGACCAGCATCACCAAAAATCAGTATTTAGAGCTGATAAAGACCATGCGGAAGATGGATTTCACAGAAGATAATTTTGTGATACTTCAGGGAACCGATCAGGAAGGAGAACTTCATGATGAGTTTTATGCAGATCAGGAAGCGCTTCTGGATCTGATCGTTGACCTGTTTTATAAAAAAGTATAAAGAGAAGTATCAAAAGAAAGGAAGGATTCTTATGAAAAAGAAATATTTAAGCATTCTGCTTGCTGCAGTAACGATTACTGCAGCCATGAGTGTTTATGCAGCTCCCAGCATCAGCACGATCATGCCGGAAGCTCCCAGAGTTGTAGAAGGCAATATATCCGCAGGCCAGAAGGTTATTGTACAGAATGTAAATACCGCAGCATATAAAAATAAAACAGTTGCTGATCTGGTGGATAAAGTAAATGATGACAGCGTCCAGATGACAATGGAAGATATCCTTACAGCACTGGGTATCAATGCGGATGAGCAGCAGGAAACTCCTGACGGCAGAGATGTAAATCCTTCTCTTTACGAGCTGCTGACTCCTTTTGTAGATGTAGCTATTCAGGAAGGAGACAATGTAACTTATGAGAGCGATGGCGCTATCAAAGTTACCCTGAATATTGAGGCAGCCAAAGGCGCTAAGATGGAAGATCTGCTTCTGATGCAGATTGATCAGGAGACCGGTAAAGTTTCCTTTATCCCGGCAGAGGAGCTGGATCCGGAGACCGGAGATATGACAGTTACCCTTTCGAGCCTTGGACCGGTAGCTCTGATTGGAAAGGTTCGCGTTGTAAGCAAGAAAGCAACTCCGGAGCTGTATTCCAATGAAAAGGTTGCTGAGGTTGCAGATCAGCTGAAGGATGAAGAGGCTGGCTTTGCAATGACAGATTTTGTGAAAGATTTCATGGAGACTGATGCGACAGAGATCAAAGTATCCGATGATAAGACCATCAATCCGGATGACTATGAGAGTGTAACCGAGCTGATGGATCTGGCAATTAAAGCAGGCGATACCTACAGTTACAAGATGAATGGTTATCTGAATGCCGAGGTAAACTGTGAGATCAGCAAAGTGAACTGGCAGAAGATGGTTGCCGCTGCATATCCGGATTTTGATACCGCTGCCGCTGAGACAGATCCGTCCCTTCTGGTAAATCTGGCTCCCTTTACTCTGGATGATGTTGTAGTAGCACAGGCAGATGCTGTGACTGGAGAGATGTATTATCTGACAGATGTGGAGTTTAGCTTTGCATATCCGGAGGATGAGGAAACCGAGACCGAGGTTGCTGAAACAGAAGTAGCTACAGAAGCTGAGACTGAAACAGAAGTAGCTACAGAAGCTGAGACTGAAACAGAAGCTGCAGAGAGCGAGACTGAGACCGAGGCTCTGGAGAGTAGCGAGGATAATAAGGAAGAGCTGATGACCTGGGATGTTCAGGATGAAGACAAGAAGGATGAAAAGCAGCCGAATCTGGTAATCAAAGGTAAATTTACCGGAATGGGTCCGCTGGCAGTCTTCATGAAGAAAGCTCAGTAATCGGATGAGGAAGGAATAGTTTGATGTCAAGAAAAAAACGCGGACACAGACAGAAAAAGAAGAGAGTTCTATCTCAGGTGATTTACTATCTTGTCATCGTTGCTCTGGTAGCCGGAATTATCGGTATTATTGTAGTCAACAGACAGCAGAGAGCAAAACGGGCGGAATACAAGCAGACGCTGATCAGTCAGGAAACAGAAGTTGACATCAGTGATCTGGGAGATATGATGGTAAGACCTTCTGCAGAAACAGAGACAGAGACAGAGACGGAAACAGAAACAACAAAAGCAAAAACGAAAGCTTCAAAGACACCGAAAGCAACAGAAAAAACATCCGAGGAAACAACAGAAGCACAGTAATATCTTATGGCACCAGAGAATGATCTGGTGCCATTTTTTGAATTTCGGTTAATCTAAACTTGCCATAGCTTTAATTTCTTGGTATGATAGAGACGATAAGAAAGACTGTATGCAGAAAATAGTTACAGAAAAAGATAAAGGAGATTGGAAAAATGTTTGATACCATAAAACTGATTGGTGAGAAGTTCCGCCTGTCGGGAGAATTATATTCTTACAGCGTGATTACGGTTGGAAATATCAACTCTACCTATAAGGTAACTTATGCTGTGGGCGATAATAAGTATAAGGCTTATCTTTTCCAGCGGATCAATACGCATGTATTTAAAAATCCGGTACAGATCATGAGAAATATTGATGAGGTGACTTCTTATATCCGAAAAAAATATCCGGGGCAGCTGACACTTCACTTTCACCATACGGCAGAAGGAAACAACTATTTTGTCAGTGACGAGGATTCTTTCTGGAGAGTGATGAATTATGTGGATTCTCTCACACTGGACAATACCGATGATCTGGCTGTGATTGAGGCAACTGGCAAAGCTTTTGGTAATTTCCAGGCGCAGCTGGCGGATTTCGACGGTTCTGTTCTGTATGAGACCATTCCGGATTTTCACAACACCAGAAAGCGTCTGAACACCCTGTTTGAAGATGTGGAGAAGGATCCCTGCAATCGTGTGCATGAGGTGCCGGATGAGATTGCTTATCTTTCTTTTGTCAGTGACAAGGCGGCAGAGTTGAGTGAGCTTTTCGCCAATGGTGAGATTCCGAGAAGAGTAACCCACAACGATACAAAGGCCAATAATGTTCTTTTTGATAAAGTGACAAAAGAACCGCTGGTTGTCATTGATCTGGATACGATTATGCCGGGAATGTCCATGTACGATTTCGGTGATGCAGTCCGTTTCATTGCCAATACCTCCGCAGAGGATGAACCGGACACCAGCAAAGTCTTCTTTGATACCGGAAAGTTTCGTGCGTTTGCAAAAGGATTTATCCGGGAAACCAAAGACCTTCTGACAGAGGTGGAGCTGAAGAACCTGGTAAAAGCCAGCTTCTCCATCACCGTAGAGCAGGCCAGCCGTTTTCTCGATGACTATCTGACCGGAGATCACTATTTCCGATATGAGTATCCGAAACACAATCTGGTCCGTGCGAGATGTCAGCTGCAGCTGGCCAAGGATATTGAGAAAAAATGGTCCGAGCTGGAATGGATTATTCAGGATGTAATTGACCAGCTGGGAAATAATTAATCTTTCTCTGCTTTTGGGGGCAGTGGCCGCAGCGTATGGGTGCGGAGCTTCAGCTTTCGTGTGCGAAGAAAGCTGAAAAGAAAGAGCAGTACCGGAAGCAGGAGAATTCCTCCGAGGCTGTTGAAGAGATAAAGCCCGGTAAGGGCAGAAAGTCCCAGCAGTAGAGTGGAAAGAAGAGAAAGAAAAATACTTCCTTTTTCCAGAAAGAGAAAGGCGTTGCCCAGAAACAGCAGGATGCAGAAGATCCCGTCTGCCAGGCCTGGAAAGTTTTGGAGACTTTTCAGGCCTTCTGTGGAGCAGAGAAAATAGAAGAGCCAGGCACTGCCAGCCATTCCAAGGAGTCCCGCCAGATTGAGAAGGCGGGGCTTTTTGCATTTGCGGAGCTCTTCGAGGACGGCCCGATCCCAGAGAAGGACGTCGGTTTTTCCTGCAAGAGCAACAGCAGAGTTGGTAAAATACTGATTGGTCAGCACGGCGGCCACGTCGCATTCATAAAATTTCATGCCTGCATAGGCTTCCTGGATTGCTTTGTTTCCAAGATAATAGGAATAACATTTGCACTGGATGCCATATTTTTTCCGATGTTTCCAGGCCAGAATATCAATGCCCTGATCGCCGCTGCCCCGGGTGACTTCTACATGGTGAAAGCCGTTTCTGCGGAGCAGTCCGGCACAGTAGTGCTCAAAGGTATGACCGTCCATTCGGTCGTAAGATTTCTTCATTGTAATGATTCGTCTCCTGTAAGAATACTGTCTTTTTCGCGGTAAAACTCATCATAGCGCTGGTTGAGCCAGTCTACGGTCTCAGTAAGTCCTTCCGGGGAATACTCGAAAAGCTTGGTTTCCTTTTCATCGTCCGGAGTTACTTCAAAGCAGTACGGGCCCGGATAGATGGTGGCGGAAATCTGACCATCCTTCAGAGTCAGAAGATAGCGCATGCTGTGAAAAGAGCCGGTATAGCGGGTTTTCTTGATATAAGCAAGAGAGAAAACTCCCGAAAGATCTATTTTTTCGTTCATAAAAGCCTCCTGTATTTTGTCAAAACAAATGTTCTTGCTTTCTAGCATAACATAAGACCGGGAAAAAATCCAGACAATTGCGAAAGAAAAGATTGCATTTTTGGAAAAAGTATAGTATGATAAGAAAAACAAATCTGAAACAGTATTTAGTCACTATTTTCCGGATCATTTCTGATCCAAAAAATCCATGAAAGTTTAAAAATAAAATCTGATTTTGGTAAAGTCTGTCATTCATTCTATCTTTTATGATACCAGTGTCAAAAGACCTTTTGACACTCATATCATCTTTTATTCCCTATTGATAAAATCTTATAAAAAATACGGAAAGGAGTTCTTGCATGGAGCATAAAAAGCGGTGCCGGGATCCTACCCAGTAATCTGATCTGACAACTGAATATTGAAAATAGGAGGAGATGCTTGATATGAAACATAAAATCAGGAGCTGCTTTGCATTGCTGTTGGCAGTGTCCACACTGATAACGTCTGTTCCGGCGGGTGTATTAGCCTCGGAGCCTGCTGTGACGATGGAGGAAGAGTCTTCGACATCCGGGGCAGAAGAAGAAACTTACGATTTTTCGGAAACGAAAGCGAAGGAAACGGAATCTGACGAGGAAGCACTTTCAGAAGAAACAGAAAAAGAAGCGGAAACCGCAGAAAGTATGGTGGAGCAGACGGAGGAATGGGATTCTGCTGAAATGACTGTGCAGGAGACAGAAGATGAGACTTCTGAGGAAGAAATTCTGAAAGAGGAAACTGAAATACAGGAAGCGGAAACTACGATTGCTGAAACCGAAACAGTGGCCACGGATCTGGCCGATGAGGAGGAAAAAGCAGAGATTACAGAATTTTCCGTTCAGGGAAATGGAAGTGTTTTTGTCTATGCCGATGGAAAAAAGGTAGCGGAACTATCTGGAAATGCTTCTTTTCAGAAAGTGGAGAGTCTGGATGGAAAAGATCTCACTTATACCATGCTGCCATTTCAGGGAAATTTTGCCTATTCTGTCAAAAGAAATGAGGAAATCGTAGCGGAGGACTGCTGGGAAAACTGCGGAGCAGATGCGGCCTATTCCGGGTGTCTGTTTCGTTCCGGCGGAACATATGTTTTTTGTTTTATGACTGAGGAAGAACTTGCGGCAATCCCGCTGCCTCTGGGAGACGGTTCTCTTTTTCAAGGGGGAAGAAATGATCATCTTCTGGGCTTTGGCTCCATGCCGGGACAGAATATGGATGATCCGAAAGCAGGAGAGTATTATACGGCCCGGGCGGTCTTTTATCCGGCTGTCGGAGGTTATAACGTACATAATTACTTTAATCTGCAGCAGGGTTATGTATATCCATCTGAGGATTCCGATATTTATCAGAAATTCGGAAGTGCTTTTCGAATGACGACCTGCGGTTCTTCCGCAGCACAGATCTGCCCCAGACCGGGTGCTACGGGAACTCTTTACATTTACATCGACCAGGTGACGGAAAATACCGTGGTTTATCAGGCAGCCTGGCGAAACGATAATGGAACGCAGCAGAACGTCTATGGAAATTTTAAGACAAGTATTCCCAAACCTCATGGAGGAATTGTCATTCATAAACGCCTTGTTTATGCGGACAGAGCAGCGACTGCTGTATATCAGCTGGATGCAGTTTTCGACGTTCTGGATGCTTCGGGAAAGAAGGCAGGAAGCATTACAACAGATCCGGCAACGGGAGAAGGCTATCTGAGCGATCTGGACCCTGGAACCTATACTATAAAAGAGGTGAAAGCGCCAAAATATGCCACCCTGTCAACTGCTTCCTGGAACTGTACGGTAAGCACCGGAAAACAGGCGAGCGTGACCGTGAAGAATTATCCTTATATGGGCATTATTTTTCTGAATAAGAAATCTTCTACGGGACAGTGGGATGATTCCATGAAGGGCGCTGTGTACGGGATCTGGGACAGCAAAGACTGTTCAGGAGAGCCGCTGGTAAGGACAACGATCACCAGTGAGCGAACCAAGATCAACCGCTTTCTGGCCTTTGACCAGACCTATTATGTGAAAGAGATCAGTGCGCCGCCCAGCGGGAAATGGGGACTTTCCGGAAAAATTTATTCTGTGAAGTTCAGTGAAAAGGATCTGCCCGCTACGATACAGAAAGATGCCGATCAGTTTGTAGGAAAGGACTTGACAGTGACAGAAGACGAACCCTCGAATGTGAAGGTACGGGTAAATAAAACCTCTTCTCTCAGCCGGGCGGATTTTGACTGGCTGACAAGATTTCCAAATTATTCTCTTGCAGGCGCGGCTTATACTTTTTACTGGGATGAAGCCTGCCAGGATGCCATTGGAACGGTATATACCCATACGCTGGAGAGTGGCTTCTATACCAGATATCTGGAGATTCCGGGGTTGAAACCAGAGGAAAGCCGTGTGATTTATTATCAAGAGGCATGGGCATCAAACGGTCATGCGAGAAATCTTTCCGTAAAATCCCTGAAAGTAACGGCTCCGAAGGCGGATTCTAAGAAGGATGCGCTGTATACGGTAAAAGATGAAGACCTTTATGTGTTCGGTTCTCTGAATAATCTGCTGAAAAAAGTAGGAAGCGATGGAGAGGAATATCGACCTCTTGCAGGTGCTCAATTTGAACTGAAGCTGTATGACTCTCCTCAGGGAGGAGAGGAGCTGATGTCCTGGCTTTTTGAGACGAATGCAGAAGGAAATCTGAAGCTTCGCACTCCGCTGCAGGGAAAGGTCTATATTTCTCAAATATCCAATCTGACCTGGTTTCCCATGGGGTATTACACCATCCGGGAGACAAAGGCTCCGGTCGGTTATATTTGTGATCCTACGGTGAGAAGCTTTTCTCTGCTTCCGGAAAATGATAGTGTTTCCGCAGATGGAAAGACGACGAACCCGATCTGCAGGATGAGCGAGACCTGGCCGGAACTGGTAAACCAGCAGGAAACAGGAGAGCTTTCCCTTAAAAAAACGTCAGCAAAGCCGGAACTGACGGCACAGAACGAGCTCTATTCCTTTGAAGGGGCGGAGTTTGGTATCTATGAAACAGAAGATTTTTCCGGCGAGCCTAAGGTGCTGCTGAGGACGAAAGAGACGGGGGAGACAGATACCGTAACTTTGCCCGTCGGCACTTATTATGTGAAAGAAAGAAAAGCTCCTGCAGGTTATCGGCTCAGCCAGGAAGTAAAAAAAGTTGTACTGGCCCTGGGAGATCATCAGGAGGTGATCTTTGAAGACGAGCCGTTTTATCAGCAGGTAGAAACAGCAGTTCAGAAAGAAGTCAAAGGCGGAACCAATGTCTCAAAGGAAGGGGCGGAGTTTACCCTGCGCTATTACAGCGGAGAAAGTCTGCTTCGGACCTGGGTTTTAAAAACAGATGCAGAAGGTCTGGCAAAATTTGAAGACAGCTATAAAATTTCCGGGGATTCTTTCTATCAGGCAGATGGAAAGGCGGTTCTTCCGCTTGGAAGATTGACGATAGAAGAGACGAAAGCTCCAGCTGGTCTTTCGATAGATCCTGCTGTACGGACGTTTGTATCCGATGAAAGCGGAATCTATACCGATGCAAATGGGGTTCTCTTTACTAATGGGGGAATCCGGATAACGGATGAACCGGTTTATGGAGGGGTGAAAATCTTAAAGAGAAGCCTGGATCAAGGGGAAGAGCCTGATGGCGACGCCCGGTTTGAAGGTGCTGTTTTTGGAATTTACAATAAAAATAGTTATTCTGTGACACGAAAAGATCAGGAAGACGACTCTTATCCCACAGATGCGGAGGTAATGAGGGTTACGGCAGATGCAGCCGGGCTGGCAGAAACTGCTGCGGTTCTGCAGGCAGGAACTTATCTTGTGAAAGAACTGACTGCACCGGAAGGGTATCTCCTGAGCGAGGAAGAACTTCTTTTTACGATTCCGGAGGACAAGCCAGGAGAGATTGTCGATCTGACAGAAACGCCTGTGAGAGATCAGGTAATCCGCGGCGGTTTTGCTCTTTCCAAATGGGATCTGGAGCTGAATGAACCGGGAAAATTCCAGGGAGATGCCACACTGGAAGGGGCTGAGTTCACTCTGACCAATGAATCGGAACATTCCGTGCTTGTGAATGGCAGAAAAATTGCGCCCGGAGAGGTGATTGATACTTTTCGGACGGATGCGGAAGGAAAGATTGAGACAGCGAAAGATCTGCTTCCCTATGGAAGTTATAAGCTGGAAGAAACCTGTCCGCCGACGGGGTACACCAGAGACGGTGAAAACTTAAGCAGAATCTTTAAAGTGCGGAAAAATGGAAAAGTCTATCGCTTTGATGAGGAAAATTCTGCAGCAAAAAACAGAGTCAGCCGTTTTGATATTACCCTGGTGAAATTTAAAGATACTCTGAGCAGCGAAGAGCCGGGAGACCATGTGCTTCCGCTGGAAGGCTGCAAGTTTGAAATCCGCCTGAAATCTACGGGAGAATTATACGCGGAGCTTGTCACAGATAAAGACGGTGTGGCAACGACAAAAGATCCGGAACATTTCCCGAACGGAAGACTTCCCTATGGAACCTATGTGGTGACAGAGACGGAACATCCGGCCTCTGTGATGCCGGTTGCACCTTTTGAGATCAAGGGAGAGGTGGACCGGAAGGAATATACGGGAATTTACTTGAATGACCGGCCAATCGAGATGCCTGTGACTCTGGTGAAAAAGAGTGGGGATCAGGATCTGATCATTCCGGCAGCGGGAACTGAATTTCAGGTGCTGGATGAGAAGAAAAAGCCGCTGACTTTTCATGTATACTATCCTCATGCAGAAGAGATTACCACGCTGAAAACGGATGAGTCGGGAACCATTACCATTCCGGAGAAACTGCCGTACGGTACTTATTATCTCAGAGAACTTCAGGCACCGGAAGGCTATCTGAAAGGAGAAGATCTTTGTTTTACCGTGGACAAATGGGGAAGCTGGACAAAGCCGATGGAAGTAAGCTTCCATGATGAACCGGTAAAAGGCAGAATAAAGCTTTTCAAAATGGACGCAGAGACCAAAGAACTACTGGCCGGGGCTGTATTTTCCGTATTTGCAGCGGAGGATATCGTGACACCAGATGGCTTCTGCCATTATGCAAAAGATGAATTTATTGAAAGTGTTACTATCGAGGCAGATGGAACGGGAAGTACAGGAAAACTGCCGCTGGGAAAATATATTGTCCGGGAGACAAAAGCACCGGAAGGCTATTGTCTGGACACTGCCAGCTATCCGGCTGAGCTTGTATATGAGGATCAGGAGACAGCGCTGGTGACAGCAGAGCTTACCCTGGAAAATCATCCGACTACCTGGAAGCTTTTTAAGACAGATACGGCCGGGAACACACTGGATGGTGTGACTTTCTCCGTGCAGAAAGTGCTGGCGGCAGATGAAGCAGAAAATCTGTCAGAAGCGGTATTGGTGACAACGGCTGACGGCGGAAAGATCGAAACGAAATATGTCACAGCGGGAACCTATGTGATTCGTGAGGTATCTACGCTTCCGGGTTATCTTCTGGATACGAAAGAGCGTTATTTTACAGTGGATGAAGAAGGTTTTATTTTTGAGTCGGATTCCGAGGGCAGACCTCTGGATGAAGACTGTGCAAAGTCTGATACAGAGACACTGAGATGGATCAACGATTATACGAAATGGGATATTTCCAAAACCGATATCACCGGGGATCAGGAACTGGAAGGAGCCGAGCTTGAGCTTCACAATGATCAAAATGAGCTGATCGAGACCTGGATTTCAGGAAAGATGCCTCATCGGATCGAACGGCTGACCCCGGGAAAATACCTTCTCACAGAAAAGATTGCGCCGGCAGGTTATGTGACAGCCAATACGATCTCTTTTGAGGTGACAGAAGACGGAGAGGTTCATCGGATTACGATGATTGACCAGTGTACGAAAGTGAAGATTTCCAAACTGGATATTACAAACCGGAAGGAGCTTCCGGGCGCTCATCTGGAGATTCTGGATGAAAAAGGCGAAGTGCTGGAAAGCTGGATTTCCGGAGAAGAGCCCCATTATGTGGAAAAACTTCCGGCAGGCAGCTATCATCTTCGTGAAACCATCGCTCCGGATGGTTATGAAAAGACAGAGGATGTCATTTTTGAAGTGAAGGATACGATGGAGATCCAGACCGTCTTCATGTATGACAGTCCGGTTAAAGAGACAGAGCCTGTTCCGGTTGAGACGGAAGTACCAGATACCGAGCCTGCTGAGACAGAACCTGTCGAAACAGAAAAGCCAGAGACGGAGCCTGCAGAAGAAACGGAAACAGAAACTCCGGAGACAAAAGTTCCCGAGACGGAAGAGACTGAAACGGAAACTGAAACAAAAATAACAGAAACAGCCACATCTGAAACAAGCACATCTGAGACACCTTCGTCAGAAAATTCCAAAAAATCAAATGCTCCGAAGACAGGAGATACGACAGACCGAACCGTGGAGGTAAGCGTTTTGCTTCTTTCCGGCACCGTACTTCTGGCTTTCTGGAAAAAGAACAGAAAATCAAAGAAAAGTAATGAGTAATAACAAATAATTTGACTCCATGGATGGTCTGTTGAAGAAAAAATACAGATCATCCATGGAAAATCAGAAAAAAGGTATTGAATTTTTAAATGAGAGTGCTATAATTGATGCCATGGAAGCATAGCTCAGCTGGGATGAGCGTTCGCCTCACACGCGAGAGGTCAGGGGTTCGAGCCCCCTTGCTTCCATTTTTGATGAGGAGCATCTTACAGGAATGTGAGGTGCTTTTTGTTTTACAAAAAAGGATGGAACACTAAATAAAAGGATCGCGTGAGAATCCTGCAATAAAAACAGGTCTCACGCGATCTTTTTATTTAATTCCGGCTTCTTCCAGAAGCTTTGCAATATTGATTTCAAAGTCTCCATAAATTCCAACAGTGAGTGTCTGATCAAAGGGGGCAATCATTGGCGCAGCGTCTTCCTCGTAACGATATTCGGAAAAAAGTGTGACAGCCAATGGGGCCTGCAGAACCTGACAGGAACCTTTTCTGCTGCGAATATAATTCCGGATAGTAGCAGAAAGCTCCATGGAAAGCGCCTGATGCAGATAAGTCGGTGCCCCCATCATGTAGATTTGGCCGTCGATCAGCTCCGCGCGTTCTCCTTCCGGAAGAGCATAGATATCTTTGATTGTATAGGTATGTTCTTTGGGTAATGGCATAGAATCAGCTCCTTTCAATATATAATTGTACACTTTTAAGCAGGATAAGAAAAGATAAAATTGTAAAAGAAATTTTAAAAACATAGATTTTTAGACGTCAATCGCAATAGAAAATGCAGCCTGAGAGTAATAAATTAGAAATATAAGTATGAAAAATGGAGCATACGGGATTCGAACCCGTGACCTCCTGAATGCCATTCAGACGCGCTCCCAGCTGCGCTAATGCCCCTTACAAAATGTAATTATATCTTATGGATTTGAAAAATGCAAGCAATTTTTCACAGAACTTTTCCTCTCTCATATGCTAGGAGTAAACCTTGATTTTGAAAGGAGTTCTCATGCAAAATAATACGGATTGCTGTAGCAGAACGAACCGCCTGGACTATTCCGGCCTGGATCAGCTTCCCCTGGCTATGGCTTATGTTCCCTGGCAGACATTTCATAAAACCTACGACCATGCGACAGCTCTTTCTCTTGGAACGGTATTTCCGGAGCTCTGCATGCCATTCTGCGGCAAAGGAGGTGCCTGCCTGTGAACAGAAACGGTTGTAACTGCCAGGGTATGAGAAATAATGGCTGCTCCGGACGGTCTAATAACTGTCCGCCGCCCATGCCCCGCCCCGAGCCCAGACATTATTCTACAGATCTTGGCGCCATGAATCAGGAACAGCTTCTCACCTATATCAATCAGGTCAGCTTTGTTGTCTCCGATATGCTTCTCTACCTCGACACTCACCCGACAGACCGTGAGGCCCTTGCCTATTGCGAAGACCACATTGCCATGAGAAATAAAGCGCTGAAAGAATATGCAGCGCTCTATGGACCGCTCACAATCGACACCGCTGACGACGCATCCAGCGAATGCTGGGAATGGGTCAACACCCCCTGGCCCTGGGAAGGGAGGTTGAAATAGTCTATGTGGAATTATGAAAAAAGATTACAGTACCCGGTTAATATCAAGGAGCCAAATGCAAAACTGGCACAGATTATTATGAGCCAGTATGGTGGACCGGATGGGGAAATGGGTGCTTCCATGCGTTATCTCTCCCAGCGTTTTACCATGCCGAACCGAAAAGCAATGGGTATTTTAAATGACATTGGCACCGAAGAGCTCGCCCACCTGGAAATGGTTTCAACCATTGTTCATCAGCTGACCCGCGGGCTTTCGCCGGAGGAAATCCAGAAAGCCGGTTTTGCTCCTTATTATGTGGATCACACTGTAGGCATCTGGCCTCAGGCGGCTGGCGGCGTTCCATTCAATGCCTGTGAGTTTCAGTCAAAGGGAGATCCAGTCACGGATCTTCATGAAGATCTGGCGGCAGAGCAGAAAGCCCGGAGCACCTATGATAACATCCTCCGGCTCGTGAAGGAACCGGACGTGGCAGATCCGATCCGTTTCCTTCGCGCTCGTGAGATTGTGCATTTCCAGCGTTTCGGCGAAGCGCTCCGAACGGTTCAGGATCAGCTTGATTCCAAGAATTTTTATGCTTTCAATCCAAGTTTTGACGCTCCGGTGAGCTGTTTCTGTCCTTCCTGTAATCAAAAATAAAGCGTATTATATGAAAGCAAAAAGGCTCGATCTCATACATCGGGCCTTTTTCCTTTCACAGAAAAGCAGTTTCAAAAATTAAAAAAACATAAAATCCCCTCTATATCCTCAGAAAGGATGGTAAAATGCACCATTCTATAGTATAGTATCGGGGAAACCTGCAAAAAGAGGAGAAAAAGAGATGAACTATTCAGGGTATGAGCTTTTGTGGCTGTTTTTTGTGTATTCGTTTCTGGGGTGGATAATTGAGACGGCGGTGGCTTCGGGGAAGAACCGGAAGTTTATAAACCGAGGTGTCTTTACGGGGCCGGTTTGTTTTGCCTATGGTTTTTCAGCGGTGTTTATGACGCTGGCATTCTGGGATCTGAAGGATAATCCGGTGTTCTTATTCCTGGGCTGTATGATCGTGGCGACGGCAGTGGAATGGTTTACGGGAAAAGCGCTGGAGCGGATGAAGCATCGAAAATGGTGGGATTACTCCGGAAAAAAATGGAATTTCGACGGTTATATCTGCCTTTCCTATTCCCTGCTCTGGGGAATTTTGGGTACCTTCTGTTTGTGTTATGGAAATGAATATTTCACGATTCTTTATAAACTGCTGCCGGGCCTTCTGGCAAAGATCCTGGTGTGGGTTATCTTCGGAGTGGAGGCACTGGATGCGGTGGTATCCTACGCGGCGCTGTTTCATAACCAGAAGAAAATGCCGGAAAAGGTGCAGGACTTTGACCGGGAACTGAGACGCTGGACAAAAAGGCTGGGAGAGTGGGTCTGCGCTCATATGGAGACCCGAATTGAGAAGGCCTATCCGACGGTCGGAGGGGAGAAGACCCTTGAGGAGGAAGAGCAGGGCTTTGCAAAAGGTTGCGGTTTTTATAAGCTCTTCTGGCTCTTTTCCATCGGGGCTTTTCTGGGAGATCTGGTGGAGACGGTGTTCTGCCGTTATTCTATGGACCGTTGGATGAGCCGGAGCAGCCTGGTCTGGGGGCCTTTCAGCATTGTATGGGGTCTGGCTATTGCCGGAGTGACAGCCCTGCTTTATAAAGATCGGCAGCGGTCGGATGGTCAGCTTTTTGTGGCGGGAACTTTTCTCGGCGGCGCTTATGAGTATATCTGCAGTGTTTTTACCCAGCTGGTTTTTGGAAAGGTCTTCTGGGATTACAGTAAACTGCCCTTTAATCTGGGCGGACGAATCAATCTGTTGTTTTGCTTCTTCTGGGGAATTGCGGCAGTGGTCTGGATCAAGCTCCTTTATCCGAAGATATCCGCAATCATTGAGAAAATGCCTCAGATCATCGGAAAGATCGTTACCTGGATTCTGGTGGCCTTTATGGCGGTGAATATGCTGGTTTCAGCCATGGCGCTGATCCGCTACGACAGCCGTGGAAACGGGAGAGCGGCAAGATACAAGTGGGAAAAAGTCATGGATGAAAATTTTGATGATGCACGGATGGAGAAAACCTATCCCAGCGCGAAAAAAAGATGAGCGGACTTTGACCTTTCCCGGGAAATGTGCTATGATACTCAGGATAAAACAGCAATTTTCGAGGTGGCATTGTGTTCCGCTGTGAAAAAGAGGTAATTTGATGGCTTCAAAAACAACGAAAAAGAAACAAAAAACTCTGCGCCAGCTTTGGTATACCGTTTTTCCGAGAAAAAAAAGCTGGAGCGGAGAGGCTTATTACGACTATAATCTGCTGGCCTGTGTGATTTTGCTGACCTGTTTCGGTCTGGTGATGCTTTACAGTACCAGCGCTTATACAGCGAAAGTTAAATATGGCTCTGATATGGCTTTCTTCGGGAAGCAGGCGGTGATCAGTGTGGGCTGTATTTTTGGCATGATGGCAATATCCAAAGCGGATTATCACTGGATTGCCAGTTGGGGAACTTTGTTGTACGGAGTTTCCAATATTCTCCTGTTTGCAACAAAATATGTAGGTGAAGACGTAAATGGAGCAACCCGGTGGATTAAGCTCGGACCGGTTCAGTTCCAGACGGCGGAGATCGCAAAGCTGGCGATTATCCTTTTTATTCCATCAGTGATTGTGAAAATGGGAAGAAACATTAAGGGCTGGAAATCTCCACTCCTTCTGCTTTTCTTCGGGGCAGTCACAGCGGTTCTGACCTGGAAATTTACGAATAACCTGAGCTCCGCGATGATTATTGCCGGAATGACTGTGGTTCTGATTATCGTTGCCCATCCCTGGGGAACCAGAATTGCCATTATAGGAGGAATTGCGTCGGTGCCTGCTGTTAGCATTATCCGAAGTGTGGCTGTGCAGCTCGCCCAGAGCAGCGATAGTTTCCGCTGGGGGCGTATCCAGGCTTGGCTGAATCCGGAAAGCGAAAGTTCCGGCAAAGGTTATCAGATCATGCAAGGGCTTTATGCTCTGGGGTCCGGCGGCCTTTTCGGAAAGGGACTTGGAAACAGTGCCCAGAAACTGGGAGCTGTGCCTGAGGCCCAGAACGATATGATTTTTACGATTGTCTGCGAGGAACTGGGGGTCTTTGGAGCGGCGGTTCTGACGATGCTGTTTGTGTTCCTTCTGTACCGGCTGTTTTTTATCGCGCAGAATGCGCCGGATCTTCTGGGGGCGCTGATCGTGACCGGTATTTTTGCCCAGGTCGCTCTGCAGGTGATCCTGAATATTGCCGTTGTGCTCAATGTGATTCCGGCCACGGGAATTACCCTTCCGTTTATCAGTTATGGAGGTACGTCCATTGTGTTCCTGATGGCGGAGATGGGCATCGCCCTGAGCGTGGCGGATAAAATACGGCTGAAAGATGAATATACTTTATAAAAGAAAAGTCTGTGAGGAAAACTTCCCACAGACTTTTTTCATAAAAAGGTTCACAAAATAACGGAATCGTTATATAATCAATGAATGCGAGGATTAAAGCCTTCTTAAGGCTTTTTCATAAAAGATAAGGAGATTGAAAAATGAGTAAAGTTAGAACACGTTTCGCACCGAGCCCCACTGGAAGAATGCATGTGGGAAATTTAAGAACCGCATTATATGCTTACCTGATCGCAAAGCATGAGGGGGGAGATTTCCTTCTTCGTATCGAGGATACCGACCAGGAGCGTTATGTGGAAGGTGCTGTCGATATCATTTACCACACACTGGCAGAGACTGGACTGATTCACGATGAGGGTCCGGACAAAGACGGTGGCTGTGGCCCCTACGTTCAGAGTGAGCGTCAGGCAGCAGGCATCTATATGAAATATGCCAAAGAGCTGGTAGAGAAAGGCAAAGCATACTACTGCTTCTGCGACAAAGAGCGTCTGGAATCTTTAAAACAGGAGGTTGCCGGAAAAGAGATCATCGTTTACGATAAGCATTGTCTGCATCTTTCCAAGGAAGAGGTAGAGGCAAATCTGGCAGCAGGAAAGCCTTTCGTTATCCGTCAGAACACCCCGACCGAGGGAACGACCCGTTTCGTGGATGAGATTTATGGCGTGATCGAAGTGCCCAACGCCGAGCTGGACGATATGATCCTGATCAAATCCGACGGCTATCCCACCTACAACTTCGCCAACGTTGTGGACGACCATCTGATGGGTATCACCCATGTGGTTCGTGGAAATGAGTACCTGTCTTCCGCACCGAAATACAACCTTCTTTACGAGGCATTTGGCTGGGATGTGCCGGTATACGTTCACTGCCCGCTGATTACCAATGAGGAGCATAAGAAGCTTTCCAAGAGAAGCGGCCATTCTTCCTATGAGGATCTGATCGATCAGGGCTTCCTGACCGAGGCTGTCGTAAACTATGTGGCTCTTCTTGGCTGGTGCCCGACAGATAACCGCGAAATTTTCTCCCTTCCGGAGCTGGTAGAGGCTTTTGATTATCACCATATGAGCAAATCCCCGGCCGTTTTCGATATCAACAAGCTGAAATGGATGAACGGCGAGTACATCAAGGCCATGGATTTCGATAAATTCTATGAGAGAGCTCTTCCGATCCTGAAAGAGACGATTCACCGCGATCTGGATCTGAAGAAGATTGCCGGGATGGTGAAGACCCGTATCGAGGTATTCCCGGATATCAAAGATCTGGTTGATTTCTTTGAGGCTGTTCCGGAGTACGACAGTTCCATGTATGTACATAAGAAAATGAAGACCACCGAAGAGTCTTCCCTCACGGTTCTTCAGGAAATCCTGCCGGTTCTTGAGAGCCAGGAGGATTACAGCAACGATGCTCTTTATGAGACTCTGGTTGCTTTTGCAAAAGAAAAAGGATACAAGAACGGTTATGTGCTCTGGCCCATCCGTACCGCTCTTTCCGGTAAGCAGATGACACCGGCCGGCGCAACAGAGATTCTTGAGGTTCTGGGCAAAGAAGAGTCCATCAAGAGAATCCAGGCAGCCATCGAAAAGCTTGGTAAATAAGTATGGCATTAAGTGAAAGCCAGAAAAAAGCCGTCTCTCATGTAAAAGGACCGCTTCTCTGTCTGGCAGGTCCGGGATCGGGGAAAACGACAGTGATCACCGCCCGGACCCGCTTTCTTATTGAGGAGAAAAAGATTTCTTCCATGTCGATCCTTGTCATCACTTTCACAAAAGCAGCCGCTCTGGAGATGAAAGAGCGGTTTCAGGTCCTGATGGGCGGACGTTCCTGTCCGGTGACCTTCGGGACCTTTCATTCTGTTTTTTTCTGGATTCTTCGTCAGGCGTACGGGCTCAGCGCGGCCAATATCATCCGGGAGGAACAGAAATATCAGTTCTTGCGGGAGCTTCTTTCCCAACACCACCTGGAGATCGAAGATGAAAATGAATTTCTTGCCGGCATCATCGGCGAGATCAGTCTGGTAAAAAATGACCGGATCCCTCTGGAAAACTATTATTCCAAAAACTGTTCCGAGGAGCTGTTCCGGAAATTTTTCAACGGGTACCAGGAAAAGCTTCAGAAGGAACGGTTGCTGGATTTTGATGATATGCTGGTAATGTGCTATGAGCTTCTTTCCCAGCGGCCGGATATCCTGGCAGGCTGGCAGAAGCGGTTCCGCTATATTCTGATTGACGAATTTCAGGATATCAACCAGATTCAGTATGACACGATCCGGCTTCTGGCGACTCCGGAGAACAACCTTTTTATTGTGGGAGATGACGACCAG
Source organism: Fusicatenibacter faecihominis (assembly GCF_020686945.1). Classification (NCBI taxonomy): domain Bacteria; kingdom Bacillati; phylum Bacillota; class Clostridia; order Lachnospirales; family Lachnospiraceae; genus Fusicatenibacter; species Fusicatenibacter faecihominis. The sequence goes on from NZ_JAJEPR010000032.1 coordinate 29,835, forward strand.
TCGATCTACCGGTTCCGGGGAGCCCGGCCGGAGATCATGCTAAATTTTAAGAAGGATTACCCGGAGGCGGAGACTGTGACCCTGGCGGAAAATTACCGCTCTGTGGAAAATATCATCCGGGCGGCGGGGAAGGTCATCAAGAATAACCATGCCCGGTACCCGAAGGATATCCATGGTGTCCGGGAAAAAGGAGAGCCTATCGAGATTCACGGCTTTGTGAACCAGGGGCAGGAGAATGGCTTTGTGCTGGAAAAGGTGCGGGAATATCAGAAAAAAGGTGTGGCCTTAAGGGATATGGCTGTGCTTTTCCGGACGAACACGGCGGCCCGGCCTCTGGTGGAAAAATTCATGGAATACAATATTCCTTTCCAGATGAGGGACAGCCTGCCGAATATCTACGAGCACTGGATTGCCCAGGATCTTATCACCTATATCCATATGGCCCAGGGCAGCCGGAAACGGCAGGATTTCCTGAAGATTGCGAACCGCCCCAAGCGCTATCTGAGCCGGGATGTGCTTCAGGACAGTGAGATTTCCTTTCTGTCCCTCCGGCGGGCCTACGAGGACAAGGACTGGATGCTGGATCGGCTGGATAAGCTGGAGAGCGATCTCACGGTGATCAGCCGGCTGAAGCCCTACGCGGCGGTGAACTACATCCGAAACGGTGTGGGCTATGAGGAATATCTTTCCGAGTACGCCGAGTACCGGCATATCCGGGTGGAGGAGCTTTTGGAAGTTTTAAATGAGCTTCAGGAGGCGGCGAAGGGCTTTGACTCTTTTGAGGACTGGTTTCAGCATATGGAAGAATATAAAGAGACGTTAAAGAACCAGAACCGGGAGAAAAACAGGGAAGAGGATGCGGTGACGTTGACGACGCTCCACAGCTCCAAGGGGCTGGAGTTTCCCGTTGTTTTTATCGTGGATATCAATGAGGGAACGATTCCTCACCGGAAAGCGACTTTGGAGGCGGATCTTGAGGAGGAGCGGCGGATGTTCTATGTGGGGATGACCCGGGCAAAAGACCGGCTTCATCTCTATTACGCCAAGGAACGGTACGGAAAAAAGCAGGATGTTTCCCGTTTTCTCGATGAACTCCGGGCAAAACCGGCCGCTAAGAGCTGATTTAAACGAGCATAAAAAAACTGGCAGATGAAAGAATACAGTATCTCTCATCTGCCAGTTTTTCATTTTCTCTTAGTTCTCGTCGTCTGCATCAACCAGCTCGTCGTACTCAGAGTCATCCAGAAGCTCGTCGAAAGCGTCTGCAACTCTCTCGTACTCGTCGTCGTCCATGATGTTGTCCAGGCTCGGTTCGCCGTTGACTTCCTGGAAACGGTAGATGTAAACCTCTCCGTCGTCGTTCTCGCCGTTCTCATCCAGCGGAAGGAGGGCAATGTACTGTTTGTCGTCTACCGGGAAGATGGTAAGTACGGCGCACTCCTGAACGGTTCCATCGTCCAGAGTCAGGGTAACGGTAGCTTCTCCGTCGGTTCCGCAGCCTTCGCAGCCGCTGCAGTCTTCGCTGGTGCAGGGGGTTACGCCATTATTATTTTCTAAATCGCTCATTTCTGATACCTCATTTTCTATTAGATTCACGTTAAGGTGTGTAGTTTCACTTTATCAGATGCATATGAAAAAAGCAAGCCCTATTATGAAAAACCTGTACAAACCCGGAGAGGTCGGCTATAATGAAGGATAGTGAAAAGTAAAGGAGCTTGTATATAATGAAATTGATATCCTGGAATGTGAATGGCCTGAGAGCCTGCATGACCAAAGGGTTTATGGACGCGTTCGAGAGTCTGAACGCGGATATTTTCTGCCTGCAGGAGACGAAGCTTTCTGAGGGGCAGCTGGCGCTGGAGCTTCCCGGCTACCACCAGTACTGGAACTATGCGGAGAAAAAAGGTTATTCCGGCACGGCTATTTTTACGAAGGAAGAACCTTTAAGCGCTGCCTATGGGATTGGAATCCCGGAGCACGACCATGAGGGTCGGGTCATTACCCTGGAATATGAGAAATTTTATTTTGTCACCGTCTACACGCCCAACTCCCAGGACGGCTTGAAACGCCTGGATTACCGGATGGAGTGGGAAAAAGCTTTTCTGGCTTATCTCAAAAAGCTGGAGGAGAAAAAGCCCGTGATCTTCTGCGGCGACCTGAATGTGGCCCATCAGGAGATTGATCTTAAAAATCCCAAGACCAACCGGAAAAATGCTGGCTTCACCGATGAGGAGAGAGCCAGATTTTCCGAACTTCTGAAAGAGGGTTTTGTGGATACGTTCCGGTATTTTTATCCCGAGGAGACCGGGATCTATTCCTGGTGGTCTTACCGTTTTCATGCGAGGGAGAAGAACGCCGGCTGGCGTATCGACTATTTTCTGGTATCTGAGGTTCTGAAAGACGAACTGAAGGACGCAAAAATTCATACGGAGATCTTCGGTTCCGACCATTGTCCGGTGGAACTTGAGATCTTTTGAAAGATGGGAGCCGAAACAGAATGAATTTACTCACGATAGAAAATCTTTCCAAAGTATTTACCGAGAGACAGGTCTTTGACCAGGCGGATTTCTCCGTCAACGAGGGCGAAAAGATCGGCGTCATCGGCGTCAACGGAACGGGAAAAAGTACTCTGCTCAAGATCATCGCCGGTCTGGAGGAGCCGGACAGCGGCAAAGTGACCCTGGGAAACAACCTGGTCCTGGGTTATCTTCCCCAGAAGCCAGAGTTTGAGGAGGGAATGACTGTTCTTCAGGCAGCCCTTGCGGGGAACAAAAACAAGATCAACGAATGGAGCATCGAGAGCGAGGCCAAGACGATGCTTCTGTCCCTGGGGATCGACGAATTTGAAAAGTCGGTACACCAGCTTTCCGGCGGCCAGAAAAAGAGAGTGGCTCTGGCCAATGTACTCTTAAAGGAGCCGGATATCCTGATTCTGGACGAGCCCACCAACCATCTGGACGGTCAGATGGCCCAGTGGCTCGAGGACTTTCTGATCCGTTTCCGTGGAGCCCTCGTGATGGTTACCCATGACCGTTATTTCCTGGACCGTGTGGCCACCCGGATTGTGGAAGTGGATCAGGGAAAAATTTACAGTTACCCCGGCAGCTATTCCGAGTTTGTACGCCTTAAGGAAGAGCGTCAGAATATGGAGATCGCGACGGAGCGGAAGCGCCAGAGCATCTTGAGGAAAGAACTTGAATGGCTCATGCGGGGAGCCAGAGCCCGTTCCACGAAGCAGAAGGCTCACATTCAGCGGATTGAGATCATGCAGGAAAAGGACGGCCCGGCAGAAGAGTGCCAGGTGCAGATGAGCTCCTTGAGTTCCCGGCTGGGCAGAAAGACCGTGGAAGTGGAAGGTCTTTGCAAAGCTTATGGAGACCGGCAGCTGATCCGGGATTTCACCTACATTTTCCTCAAGGGCGACCGCGTGGGAATCACGGGACCGAACGGCTGCGGAAAGAGTACCCTATTGAAAATGATTGTCGGTGAGGTGGAGCCGGATGCCGGTACCATTGAGATCGGCCAGACCGTAAAGATCGGTTATTTTTCCCAGGAGAGCGAGTCTCTGGATGATAATATGCGGGTCATTGATTATATTAAGGAAGCGGGCGAGTATGTCCAAACCACAGAAGGGACGATCACGGCGGCACAGATGCTGGAACGCTTCCTTTTTGACGGGGCCATGCAGTGGAGCCTCATCGGAAAGCTCTCCGGCGGAGAGAAACGACGACTGTATCTTTTGCGGATCCTGATGACAGCGCCCAATGTGCTGATCCTGGATGAGCCTACCAACGATCTCGATATCCGGACCCTGACGATCCTGGAGGATTATTTGGACGGTTTCGACGGTATCGTGATCACGGTTTCTCATGACCGTTATTTCCTGGACCGTGTGGTGCGGCGGATGTTTGCTTTTGAAGAGAATGGGAAAATACGCCAGTATGAGGGCGGTTTCTCTGATTATCAGGTGGCTTCGGCGGCCCGGGCGGAGGAAAATGGAACTCCGGTGAAAGCAGAGGAAGCGGAAGCTCCGAAGGAAAAAACGGAAAAACCGAGAACCAGAAAGCTGAAATTTACTTATAATGAAGAAAAGGAATATGCGGTCATCGACGAGGAGATCGAGGCTCTGGAGGAAAAAGTCAAGGAGCTGGATCTGGAGATTGTCCGAAACGCCACGGATTATCCGAAGCTGAGTGCCCTCACGAAGGAAAAAGAGGAGACGGAAGAGAAGCTGATGGAGAAAATGGAGCGCTGGGAGTATCTCACGGACCTTGCCGAGCGGATCGAACAGGAACGGGGGAAATGACCATGGAAAAACAATGGATACCGGAGACGGGGGACTGGACGAGGGCTGGAGTGACAAAGACCGGCCAGGGTGTCAATTTTACCCTGGAACTTCCGGAAGCTGAGACAGCGGGGCTTCTGCTTTTCCAGAAAGGGGAAGAAGAGCCGGAGGCAGTGATTCCCATGGGGGAAAAGGTCATGGGGGATCTCTGTTCCATTTTTCTCAAAGGTTTTCGCCCGGAACGGTATGAGTATGCCTACCGGATTGGTGAGGAAGTCTTTGTGGACCCCAGAGCGGAGCGGATCCTGGGCCGGAAGGATTTCGGGGAGTGGGATCCGGAAACTGGCGTTCCGGCCCTTCGGGGTGGCTTTGCTTTTGAGGCCTATAACTGGGAAAATGACCGCCATCCGAAAATTCCCTATGAGGAGGGGATCCTTTATCATCTTCATGTGAGAGGCTTTACGAAGAATCAGAATTCCAGAGTGCGGCACAAGGGCACCTTTGTGGGACTGGCAGAAAAGATCCCCTATCTGAAGGAGCTGGGCGTCAACCAGCTGCTTCTGATGCCGGTGTATGATTTTGATGAGCGGATTCTTCCGGAAAAGGAGAAAAATATTCCCTATCAGAAAGAAGGGCAGGAACCGAAACTCAATTACTGGGGCTATGGGAAAGCCCGGTATTTCGCTCCGAAAAGCACCTACTCCGTGAAAGATCCGGTGAAGGAGTTTAAGGATCTGGTGAAAAAGTTTCACGCAGAGGGCATCGAAGTCCTCATGGAGATCTTTTTCCCGGAGGGAACGGAGGAACGGCTGATTTTCGACTGTCTGGAGCACTGGGTACGGGATTACCATGTGGACGGTTTTTACCTGATGGGAGATGATTCTATGAACCGTTTTCTTGCCCGGGATCCGATGTTTGTGGGAACCAAGCTTCTTTCTACCTGGTTTGATACGGATAACATTTATGAAAGGAAAAAGACGCCCGCGTTCCGGAATCTGGCGGAGCACAACGACGGTTTCCTCGTGGATGCCCGCCGTTTTCTTAAAGGGGACGAGGACCAGCTCCCGGCCTTCACCTGGCGGGTGCGGAAGAACCCGGCGAAGTGCGCGGTCATCAATTACGTTACCCATCACGACGGCTTTACTCTGATGGATCTCGTGTCCTATGAGGAACGCCACAATGAGGCCAACGGCGAGGGCGGTCAGGACGGTCCGGCCTACAATTTCAGCTGGAACTGCGGCGTGGAAGGCCCCAGCCGGAAAAAGAAGATCCAGGAGCTTCGTCTGCAACAGATGAAAAATGCCTTTCTGCTCCTTCTTTTTTCTCAGGGAACGCCCATGATTCTGGCGGGAGACGAGTTTGGGAACAGCCAGCGGGGCAACAACAACCCCTACTGCCAGGACAACGAGACTTCCTGGCTGGAGTGGAACGGACTGAAAAAGCAGGCGGAACTGTTTGAATTTGTGAAAGCGGCGATTGCTTTCCGAAAGACGCATCCGCTTCTTCATCAGGCGAAGGAGCTTCAGGGAACCAGTGGTTCGGTTCTGGGATATCCGGACGTTTCTTGCCACGGCCAGCAGGCCTGGTACGGGAATTTCGAGACCACCAGCCGCCATTTTGGCATGATGTACTGTGGTGAGGAGGGAGAATACCTCTATGTTGCCTACAATCTTCACTGGAAGGAGCAGAGTTTCGCCCTGCCAAAGCTTCCTGAGGGACTTTCCTGGCAGCTGGTTTTTGATACAGAGGATGGAGCCTCACCGGAAAAGGAGATCAAATGGATCGATCAGAAATCCTTTGAGGCGCCGCCGAGAAGTATTCTGGTTCTGGAGGGAAGGAAGTAAGATGGGATTTCACGCAATCAAGCATTTTAAGACGATCACGCATCACAAAATTCTTGTGGCGAAGGGCTGTTTCCGGGTGGGTCTGTACCGCCAGGGGCTGCTTCACGATATGAGCAAATATTCTCCCAGCGAATTTCTCGTGGGTTGTAAATATTATCAGGGTTTCCGAAGCCCCAACGACGCAGAACGGCGGGCGAAGGGCTATTCCTCCTCCTGGCTCCACCACAAGGGCAGAAACAAGCATCATTTCGACTACTGGCTCGATTACAGTATCGACAAGCCGGGACACCCGATTGAGGGCGTGCAGATGCCACGGCGTTATGTGGTGGAGATGCTGATGGACCGGATCGCTGCCTCCAAGATCTACAACGGGGAAAATTATACGGATCATGATCCGCTGGAGTATTTTCTGAAAGGAAAGGCCCATTATATGCTCCATCCGAAGACCGAACGGGAGATCGAAGGACTTCTCCGGATCCTGGATCAGCGGGGAGAAGAGTATCTTTACGGCTATGTGAAATATGTGTATCTGGCTCCGCTTCACCGGGATTTTCGGAAGCTGCTGCCGAAGAAAAGAAGAAAACAGGCATAAAAATACCCCGGTTCCGGGAGAGGCAGATCGAAAGCTGCCCTGACGGAGCCGGGGGATCGTTTTTATTCCGGATAAACCAGACGGTCCGGGGTAATGTGGTAGAGGACCTGATCCAGGAAGCGTTTGGCCAGGTAGTTTGCCATGCCAAGATTCATATCCAGGTAGTTTCCGCAGTCTTTCGGGGAAGCGCCGGGAACCTCGCCGCGGTAGTCGCGGATGAACTCGAACATTTCGATCATCAGAGGCAGAATCTCTTCGGAAGAGTGGTCTCCGGTGAGCAGAAGATAAAAACCGGTACGGCAGCCCATGGGGCCGAAGTAGAGAACGCTGGATTTCCAGGTCTCATGGTTCCGTAAAAAGGTGGCTCCGAGATGCTCGATCGTGTGGACCTCGGCGGTGTTCATAACGGGTTCCTCGTTGGGGCTGGTCATGCGGATGTCGAAGGTGGTGACGGTGGTCTCGCCTGCCAAGTCTTTCCGGGATACATAGACGCCGGGCTGGAGCAGGATGTGGTTTATGGTAAAGCTTGTGATTTTTTCCATGGAAAATCTCCTTTCTTAGTATGTAACTATTCAGAGCCAGCTCGATTCCGCTTCGCTGCATCTTGCTGTGGCTTCTCGTCATATAGATTTCCAGCCAAAAGTGTTCATTCATGCAAGCATGATTCACACTTTCGACCGGAAATCTATCTGTCTCTG